>JAYVJN010000098.1:0-12334 GCA_043769325.1 Acidobacteriota bacterium | reverse complement strand
TTCGCGCCGGGCCTGAGCCAAACCGGGCCTTCCAGCCCAACCGCCCCCGAAGATAACTTAGTGCACGGCAAACTCGCGCGGGGAGCCAGCACCGCTTACGTCAACGCCGACGCGACCATCGCTTTGCCCATCATCGTCACCGCGCTCTCGCAAACCGCCGCCAAATACATGAAAGGCCGCAAACGCCCCAACTTCATTTTTACCGGTAAAGATATGGCTGTCGAAGTCCCGTAAACCTTCGGGCGGGCGTTCTGAGTAAACACTTTAGTTTGTGTTTTGCGTAACCTAAAGCGCAAACTGAAGTGTTTACTCAGAACGCTTCATTTTATAGGTTTACTTGCGCCTGTAACTTCTTGGACATATAATGTCGCTGAACTTTGAGCTTAGGTAAGTTTCGCCGCCCCTCTTGATTTAGCATGACGCCCTTAAAAGGCCGTTGGCGCAATCGCGCCACGCGGCTTGAACAAACACCGGCAACCGGCAACCGGCCCTTGCGCGCTTTGGCTACGGGTTTGGCCCAGGCCGCCCGCGCTGCTTTGGCGGAGCCATATGCCTTGACGATAGAACGCCGCGCTATTGGTCTGCGCCGTCTGCCTCCGGCGTTGGACGGCTTGCGCATAGCGCAACTTTCCGATTTGCACCATAGCCAGTTTACCGGACGCGAACAGATTGAACGCGCTGTCGCCACCGCCAACAGCCTGGAACCGGATATTATCGCGCTGACCGGCGATTACGTCTCGCACGAACGCTCATACGCCGCGCCGTGCGCCGAGATGTTGGGCAAGTTACGCGCCCGCTATGGCGTCTTTGCCATCTTAGGCAACCACGACCATTGGACTGACGCGCCGCTCATCACCGACCTCTTTCGCGCCGAAGGCATCCGCCTCTTAATTAACGAGGGCTTTCGCTTTGACGCGCAGGGCGGTTCGTTCTGGCTGGCCGGAGTGGATGACACGATGGTTGGGTTAGAAGATTTGCCGTTGGCGCTGGCCGGTTCGCAGCCCGACGAAATGAAGTTGCTGCTGGCGCACAACCCGATAATTTTGCGCCGCGCCGCCCGCGCCGGCGTGGATTTGGTCTTGAGCGGCCACACACACGGCGGACAGGTCACTTTGCGCTCCGAAAAAAGCCCCTCGGGCCGACCGCGCCGACGTATCTTGCGCGGTTTGGCGCGGCGCGGCGAAACGCAAATTTACGTCTCGCGTGGACTCGGCACAGTAGTTTTGCCACTGCGCTACGGCGCGCCGCCGGAAGTTACTTTACTGGAATTGCGCTGTTTTTGACCCTCTCCCCCTAAACGCCCAAAGCGGCGTTAGAGGCAGAGATTCTTGGTTCACACGGGGGCGCAACCGCTCCCATCCCCAAAGGGAAAGCCCTTCCCTGTATGTTTAAGGCGGCGTTATGGTCACGATGAAGATGCAAGCCACATTCAGAACAACGGTGTTCGCGCTCTGCCAGCGTCTTTTTCATCCTGTGTCCACAGCCGCTACATTCTTGGCTAGTGTAGGCCGCAGGTACTTTCCAGACTCGTTTCGCAGCTTCTTCCGCTTTCGACTCAAGTGTTTGGATGAAAGTGCCCCACGCGGCGTCACTGATACTGTTGGCAAGATGATGATTTTTCACCATCCCTTTGATGTGCAAATCTTCAACGGCGATTTCGTCAAATCGCCGCAACAAGTCAAGGCTTGTTTTGTGGGCAAAGTCCTGGCGTTGCCGCTTCACTTTAAGATGCTGCTTTGCCAACAAGACAACCGCTTTACGGCGGTTTGCACCGCGTTTCTTCTTGCGCGACACAGAGCGTTGCGCCGTTTTCAGCCGCTTTTCGGCGGCTTTCAAGTGGCGCGGGTTGGGGATGGTTTCACCGTTGGAAAGCGTGGCGAAGTTTTCCAGGCCGACATCCAAGCCAACGGTTGCGCCGGTCTTGGGCAACGGCTTGGCTTTCACTTCGGCGGTCAGAATGACATACCAGCCACCGGCTTCCCGTTTGATGGTACAGGTTTTAATCGCGCCGTTTATCTCTCTTGAGAGACGCACGCGGCACGAACCGATTTTTGACAAAGACAGATTATCGCCTTCCAGCCGGAAAGCCCCGTTCGCCTGTGGGAACGTGAAGCTGTCGAATCTCAGGCGTGACTTAAAGCGCGGGAAACCGGCTTGCTTTTCTCCGGCCTTGACACGGCGGAAAAAGGCGGTGAAAGCCTTGTCCAAACGGCGCAGCGTGGCTTGCAAAACTTGAGACTGAACCGCCGCGACATCGGGGCGCAACGGCTTAATCAAGGGTAATTGCACGGCTTGGGCGTGGTAATTGACCGATACGCGGTTCAACTTCCAAGCCTCAATGCGCTCTTGCAAGGCGGCGTTGTACAACTCGCGGCACACTTCTAAGGCACTCTCGCACTTGGCGACAAAGGCTTTAGAGGGGCGACGAAGTTTGTACTTGTAAGCCTTGACCATGAAAGTATTATAACACAACTAAGTAGTTGACACAATGAGAGTTGACGGCGATAAGCGGGCGTTGAATGATTTAGTTGAAGTTGTCTCTAGGGCAACACAGTTACGCCCCTTTGGGCGTGCGCCGCTACATCTCCAACCAAATACTACGCGCCTAAAGCCGCTTCGTATTATGGTTGGAGTATTGCGGGCGCGAAAAGAGATAAATGATGCCAACTAAAATCAACTTTGTTCCGGCTGAAGGATTTCCCCCAATTTCACCCTTTACCCTTTACCCTTTATCCTTTTTATTGTCTCATGGCTGATTCGTCCTCACGAGTAGTAACACTGCCTAACTTATTGACCGCGTTACGGATGGTCTTAACGCCGGTCTTTGTCACGCTGATTTATTACCACCGTTTCGACTGGGCCTTGTTCGCTTTCTTTATCGCCGGCATCACCGATTGCTTCGACGGCCTCATCGCCCGCCGCTTTAACCAAAATTCGCAACTCGGACAGATTCTCGACCCTATCGCCGACAAATTATTACTCGTCACAGCGTTTATCGTGATGTCCATGCGTTCGCTGATGCCCATGCCAACGCCGCGACACTTGCCGATACCATTTTGGGTGACGGCGGCAGTCATCAGCCGCGACGTTTTTATTATCGTCGGGGCCGCCGCCATTAACATCGTCACCGGCTTTCGCGGCTTTCGCCCGTCCTGGCCCGGCAAAGCCAATACCGTCATCCAGATTTCCGCTCTTTGTTTTATCTTAACTGCCGCTAACTTCCCTGCTATCAGTGGTTATCTGCCCACTGTCTATACCACCGTCTTCGCCTTCGCTGTCATTTCCGGCCTCCATTACGTCTTTTTCGTCAATCGTCTGATGGGCGAAGAACGCCATAGCGACAAATAAACTGGGGAATAGGGGAGTGGGGAATAGGGGATGGGGCAATTAAACAACGACACCATTATCGCCCGTAGGGGCAGACCTGTGTGTCTGCCCCGCGACACCATGCAGCACAGGGCGACACCACGCAGACACAGGGGCAGACCTGTGTGTCTGCCCCTACCAAGTTGGCGAGGTTCTTTAATTGGCGTTCCCCTGTCACCAAACCTTTATCATTTTTGTAAAAGAAAGTTGACAATGATACGCTCAGATATTATATTGTTGTTGTCTGCAAGTAGCGGTCTTGAGTATGACCGCCAGGGCCAGCGGCCCGTTATATTTGAGGAGATTATATAGATGAGCAAAATTATCGGCATTGATTTAGGCACGACCAATTCGGTGGTCGCCGTAATGGAAGGCGGCGAAGCGACGGTCATTACCAATTCGGAAGGCGGGCGCACCACTCCGTCCGTCGTCGCGTTTGCCAAAGACGGCAACCGTCTGGTGGGTCAAGTGGCGAAACGCCAGGCCGTGACCAATCCGGAAAATACGGTCTATTCCATCAAGCGTTTTATGGGCCGACACTATAAAGAAGTGGGCGACGAAATCAAGCAGGTTCCTTACAAAGTTGAATCGGCTTCCAACGGCGATGTGCGCGTGGACGCGGGCGGCAAACAGTGGAGTCCGCCGGAAATCTCGGCGATGGTGCTGCAAAAGCTGAAGCAATCCGCCGAAGATTATCTCGGCCAAAAGGTTGACAAGGCTGTAATTACCGTCCCCGCTTACTTTAACGACGCCCAACGCCAGGCCACCAAAGACGCCGGCAAGGTCGCGGGTTTGGAAGTGATGCGTATCGTCAACGAACCGACGGCGGCGGCTTTGGCTTACGGTTTGGACAAGAAAAAAGAAGAAACCATCGCGGTTTTTGACTTCGGCGGCGGCACGTTCGACATCTCCGTGTTGGAAGTTGGCGAAGGCGTCGTGGAAGTAAAATCCACCAATGGCGACACCCACCTCGGCGGCGACGATGTGGACGAATGCCTGATGAAATGGATTGTCGAAGAGTTCAAAAAAGACCAGGGCATTGACCTCGTGGGCGACAAGATGGCTTTGCAAAGGCTGAAAGAGGCCGCCGAAAAAGCCAAAATCGAACTTTCCAGCGCGATGGAGACGGAAATCAACCTGCCCTTTATCACGGCAGACGCTTCCGGCCCCAAGCATTTGGTGATGAAACTGACCCGCGCCAAGTTTGAGGCGTTGGTAGAAGCCATCCTCAAACGCCTGATGCCGCCGGTTGAACAAGCCATCAAGGACGCGGGATTGGATGCCACTAAGATTGACGAAGTGGTTCTCGTCGGCGGTTCGACGCGCATCCCCAAAGTGCAGGAGATGGTCAAGGCGTTCTTCGGCAAAGAGCCAAACAAATCGGTCAACCCAGACGAAGTTGTGGCCGTCGGCGCGGCGATACAAGCCAGCGTTTTGGCGGGCGAAAAGACCGACATTCTGCTGCTTGACGTGACGCCCCTTTCGTTAGGCATCGAAACATTAGGCGGCGTTTCCACGCGGCTGATTGAACGCAACACGACCATTCCGACGCGCAAATCAGAGATTTTCTCAACCGCTTCGGATAACCAAACGTCGGTTGAGGTTCATGTTTTGCAGGGCGAACGCGCCATGGCACCGGACAACAAGACGCTCGGCAAATTCCATCTCGTGGGCATTCCGTCCGCGCCGCGCGGGATGCCGCAAGTTGAAGTCACCTTTGACATTGACGCCAATGGTATCGTCAATGTCTCAGCCAAAGACTTGGGCACGGGCCGTGAACAGAAAATCACAATTACCGCGTCATCGGGCCTGTCAAAAGACGAAATTGACCGCATGATGAAAGATGCCGAAGCTCACGCCGGCGAAGATGCGGGCAAAAAGGAAACCATCGAAGCGCGTAACCGTTTGGACGGCTTGACTTACCAGGTCGAGAAGACGTTCACCGAAAACCGCGACAAATTGGACGCGGGGGCGGCCACCGAAGTTGAAGAAGCCATCATGGAAGCCAAAGCCGCGCTGGAAAGCAACGAAGCCAGCCGCATGAACGACGCTTTCAATCGTCTGCAAACCGCTTCGCACAAAATCGCCGAAGTGCTTTACAAAGCGGCCACGCCGGATGAAGAGGCGAACGCGGCAGCAGCCGGCGCGTCTGATGCCGGAACAAGCGGCGACGGCGCAGCTTCCGGCGGTGATGACAACGTGATTGACGCAGAGTACGTTGACGTTGACGACGAGAAGAAGTGAGTGAGAGACTAGGCGACGCAGAGACGCAGGGAATTTTCTCTGCGTCTCTGCGTCCCTTTGTCGCTGTGTCTCTAACCCGATGGCTAAAAAAGACTATTACCAAATCTTAGACCTCAAGCGCGACGCCAAGCCCGACGAAATCAAGAAGGCTTACCGTCGCCTGGCGCGTAAATTTCACCCCGACGTAAACCCGGGCGATAAGAGCGCGGAGGAAAAGTTTAAGCAGATTACCGAAGCCCACGATATACTTTCCGATGAGAAAAAGCGGAAAGTGTATGACCAATACGGGCAATATTCGGACAATCTGGCGGATGCGGCCTCACGCGGCGGCGCGCGCGCGGGCGGCGGTTTTAGCGGCGGCTTCGATATTAACGATTACCTCCGCAATACGCCTGACCCTGGCAGCGCCAGTTCGCCGGGCGGTTCGAGTTTCCGCGACATCTTCTCCGAACTTTTCGGCGGCGGCGCGGCCAAACAACCCGAACGCGAACCGCCGCGCGCGCAACCCACGCGCGGGGCCGATATTGAAATGCCTCTGGCCTTGTCGTTTGAAGAATCAGTGACGGGCCTGACCACTAATCTGGCGGTTAATCGCACCGAACAGTGCGCCCGTTGCGCCGGCGCGGGCGATACCGGCGGCTCATTGATAATTTGCCCGACCTGTCGCGGCGCGGGCCAAGTGCAAAAACCTAGCGGGCGTTTACGTTTCGCCCAGGAATGCGCGGATTGCGCGGGTTTGGGCCGGCGGCGTCCACCATGCGGGGTCTGTCGCGGCAAGGGCGTGACGCCTAAAACCGAACAGGTCAAGGTACGCATCCCGCCGGGCGTGGACACGAGTTCGCGCGTGCGCGTGCCGGGCAAAGGCGCGGGCGGGCGCATGGGCGCGCCATCTGGCGATTTGTTTATCATCACTAATGTTGGGGCGCATAAACATTTTACGCGCAAGGGCGACAATATCTACGTCACTGTGCCCATTACCATTAACGAGGCCGCGTTGGGCGCGAAAATCGAAGTCCCGACGGTAGAAGGCAAAGCGCAGTTGAAAATCCCGTCCGGCACGCAGTCGGGCCAGAAATTCCGTATGACGGCGCGCGGTGTCCCTAGTTTGCGTAACCCCCAGGCGCGCGGCGACCAATTCGTCGAGACGCAAATCGTCATACCCGAAGTCATTTCCGAAGAAACCAAAGAACTTCTGCGCCGGTTTGCCCAACTAAACCCCGAAAACCCGCGCCGGAAAATGGGGCTGGAATAGTGGTCAGAGGCCGGTGGGCAGTGGTCAGAATATGAGGCCGCTGCCCACTGCCCACTCCACTACCCACTGTTTTATGAATCGCAAAGCACGCACATATACAATCAGCGCGGTGGCGGCGCACTATGAGGTGCACGCGCAGACGCTACGGCTTTATGAGCGCGAAGGATTATTGAAGCCTTCGCGTTCGGACGGCAACACGCGGCTTTATACTGATGAAGATTTGGCGCAGTTAGAAGTAATTTTGTCTTTGACGCGGGATTTAGGCGTTAATCTGGCGGGCGTGGAGATTATTCTCAATATGCGCGGCAAGATGGAGGCCATGCAACGGCAATTCGAGCGTTTCTTCCATGACCTGCAAAACTACGCCGACGATTTTGCCAATTTAGTTGAGCCGGACGCGCCGGAATCCTCGGAAGCCTTAGTCCCCGCCTCGCGTATGTCGGCCCTGCGGATGCGCCGCACGGCGGGCTTGCGGGCCGTTGGCGAAACAGCCGAAGAAGAATAATCTCTGCGGAACAGGCAGAGGGAGTGGGGAATAGGGGTCAGGGAATGGGAAGAATCTCTCTGGTTGTCACAAAACTGATGATTAAGCGCGGCCTTCGGCTTCCTATCCCCAACCCCAACCCCCATTCCCTGACCCCCTGTTCCCCATTCCCTCTGCCTTAGAAACTAAACCGCAGATTGAGCGTGACACGGCGATTACCCGCCGCTGAGTTGCCGTCGCCGCCGAAACCGCCGCCGAAACCGCCGCGTCCGAAGCCGCCGAAGCCGCCCGCCGTGCCGGTAGAGATGCCAAAGTTGCTGGATGACAAATTGCCCTGCGGCGGGGCCATATTATTACGGTTGAACAGGTTGCTGATTTGCATGGAGAACTGCAAGCTGTACGGTTTATCGGAGCCGCCGCCGCCGAAACCGCCACCGCCCTGACGACCACCACCGCCACCGCCGCCGAAACCACCAAAACCGCCACCACCCGGCCCGCCTTGACCGCCACCGCCCGGCCCGCTTTGACCGCTGCTGCCAGCACCTCGTCCACCTTGACTATTAGCGGCGGATTTCTTGTCGCCGCCAAAGCCAAAAGTCTTACCGATACGGAGATTAACATTGAACTGGCTTGGCCCTTCGCCGAAGTTGATAGGAATAACCGGCGCGCCGGCAGCCGGACGGACATCGAAATTACCGTAAGCCGTCTGCCGCAGGTCTGCCGCCAGAGTTGCCGAGGTAGCGAACGCGGGCCTATCGGTGAACGAAGTGTCACGGTTGGTGTCAACCCCCGAAGTAATATTGAACGGCGCGCCGGAACTAGCCGTAATGCTCGGCGAGAAAGACAAGCCATATTTAGCTAAATTGATGTTGCCAAAGATGTTGAGACGATGGCGCACGTCAAAACCGGAGCGGCCATAATCCAATCTAAGGTTATACGGATCCGTCACCGGCCCGACATCGCCGCGCGCCCGGCCCAGCGTGTAGTTGCCAAAAACCGTGAAATACTGATTGAACCGGCTGTTGACGCCGATACTCATATTTTGCAGATTGAAACGGCCTATTGATTCATATTCGAGAACATTTCCGGGCAAGCCCAAAGGACGTATTGGGATTGTCTGTCCGGCGGGCAGGAAAAGCGCGTTGATATTGCGCGTGCGGATAGAGTGCCGGTTACGGATGTCAATATAAGACACTGACAAGGTGGTGCGGCCCGGCAATGTGCGCTCAACTGAAAACAGGCCAAACATGGTGTAGGGCGATTGCAATTCAGGGTCAATAACTGTGACCGAACGCGCTTGCTGGCTCAGTGAACCGATAGTCGGGATATTGGTCACGCCATTAGCGGAAAACGCCGCTTGCGACAGCGCCGCTGTGTCAGTCGGCAAATTGGCGTTAATCTGGAAGTTGCGAAGGCCATCCGCCGCCGCTAAACGGTTTACTTGCAACGTGTTGTTTTCGCCGAAACGGTCATAGAACAAGCCGAAACCGCCGCGCAAAACAGTCTTGGGCGCGCGCGCGCTGGTGCCGCCGGCCCCAGGCGACCAAGCAAAACCTACTCGCGGGGCAAAGTTATATTTGCTGCCCAGGTTAGTTTGCGCCTCATAACGCAAACCGACATTTACCGTTAAATTTGGGCGAAACTTCCAATCATCCTGAATAAAGCCGCCGAAGTCATATTGTTTGACGCCAGCCGTCGGATTGCCCTCAGCGATAGAGTATTGCGTGGGTATCGCTCCGCTGGCGCGACGTTGCTCCGGCGTTAAATTGCCGGCCTGCAAAGCAGCGCGATATTGGTCAATGTTAGAGAAGGTAAAAGTGCCGCCGAAGTTATTTTGCGAAGTATCGGTAATACTCACGCCGCGCAAACGCATACCGGCCTTGAAAGCGTGGGTTTTGATAACCCAGGTGGTGAAATTTTGCAATTCCCAGCGATTTGACTCATTGGAGGATTGCCCGACTTGGGAACCGCCACTCGTAAAGAAATTATTAACCTGAATCGTGGGGCGCGTATTGTCGCCGTCGCGGAAATTTGTGTCACGCGAAAATTGAAAGCGCGTTTCGTTGACGTATTTGCCCTTGATGACCGCCGTTTCGGTTATTTGCACCGTATGGCCGGAGTTAGTCGTGTCGTAAGCGCGTTCGGGTAGCGAAAAGCCGCCGATGCCCTGTCGGATATTGGAGCGTTTGTCATAACTGTAACGGGCAACCAGCGTGTTGTTGGCGTTGATGGTGTAATCAACGCGCGGGCTGATGCTCCAAGAGCGTTGCGGCGTCAGCACGGCGATAGCGAAAGGCGTCTGCTGCAACTGCGCGTTGAGCACAATGGCGTTGATGAGGTCGTTGTCGTCTATCTCGCGGCGGTTGAAGTCAACAAAGAATGACGCCTTGTTCTTTTTAATCGGGCCGCCGATGTTGCCGCCGTAAGTGCGGAGTTGATACGGGGCGCGTTTTTCTTGGCGGGCAAACGGGTTGCGCGAGTTGAGCGATTCATCGGAAAAACCGCCGTTGACGCCGCCGCGAATCTTGTCGGAACCAGGCCGCGTCAGAATTTCGATGCGCCCGCCGCCGGGCCGGTCATTATCCGCCGCAAAAGGGTTTTGGTTGATGCGGATTTCGCGGATGGCGTCTTTGTTGGGGATGCGCCCGCCAAAGCCGTCCACGAAAATCTGTGCGCCGTTGGGCCCGGCGGCGGGGCCGGCCAGGGCTTGCAACGCGGCTTCGAGTTCGTCCGGGTCATCGGGTAACGCTTCCAAATCCGCGCCGGTGATTTTAATCGCGCCGGCGTTGTTGTCAGCTTCCGTGCTGACGCCGTTTTCGACGTTGGTAGTTACCACTGATGTTTCAATCGTGACTTGAAGTTTGACTTCAATATCTTCGCGCTTGCCGGCGACAATCGCCACGCCGTTGTTTTCGTAGAGGGCGAAACCGGGCGACGAAACCATTACAGTATATGCGCCGGGCGCGAGGTCGTTGAAGGCAGCGACGCCTTCTTTGTTGGTTATCGCCGTTTTTATAGCCCCGGCTGCATCCGTAACAGTGACGGTTGCGCCAATAATAATGGCGTCCAAATCGTCCACTACTTTGACGCGCGCGCCGCCGTTATTCTGCTGCGCGGCAACTAAAACTACGCTCAAAATCAGCGTGCATAAAATAATAAAACTGCGTCGGAGAGACCTTAATAAATTCATTTACGAAACCTCTGGCATTTGCAAAAATGCGACAATAGAAAAGCAGCCACGAAACTTAGTAACAGAGCAAAATAAAGTGCCTCACAATGCGGAAGCCCGCACGAAGTAAGGGCGGAACACATCACACACTTGAAGAAGTGCGTGTTTCTGCAAGATAGTTGATGGGTTAGGTTATTTTATTCGCGTTACTTGCCTACGAACAATAATCCGTGGCCGCTTTTGCAAAAAAAGAAAATTAACTATGGCAAGCCCAAGCCTAAATCCAGACCGCCGCCGCCAAAACCACCCGCGCCCGCGCCGCCCGCAGCACTCGCCGCGCCGCCGCCCATCCGCGCCATCATCTGCATCAATGGCTCGATATTAGACAGCAAAGTAATTGCGGTCAGCTTCTTCGGGTCGGCACTCTTGGTGCCGGCAACGACGATGGTTTCGCCGGCTTTGAGTTCGGCCAGCGTTGTTTCCGGCATCCGGTCTATAATGGCTTGAATATCAAAACCGCCGCCACCGCCAGGCCGTCGTTGACCGCCGCCTTGTCCTTCGCCGCGTCCCTGTCCGCCGCCAGGTTGCCCGGCACCGCCAGGTGGCGGGCCGCCGGCCCCTGGTTGTCCACCGCTTGGCGGGCCGCCCGCGCCGGGTTGTCCACCGCCAGGGCGTCCACCGCCAAAACCGCCGCCGCCCATCATTGAACTGAAATCAATGCGTTTGAGGCTGGAATCTTTTTTGAGTGTTAAGGTGAGCGATTGCTTCTTTTCATCAAGAATGACGACTTCATTCTTCGCGGCGTCAATGCTGACAATCGTGCCGGTAATGGTGCGAAACGTGCCAAAGACAACCTGCTCCGGCGTGTAGTGCGTGCCGGCTTCGTTGCGCACGCCCAGGGCGCGCATCTGGTCGCCGACCTTGACCTCCGCAAACGAACTGGGTTTAGCGTCAGCGAATCTGATGGCTTCTTCGTTGTAGCGACGGAATTTTACAGTGTCCGGCGCGATGGGCAAAATAATGTTCTGCGGCTGGCCGTTGCGTTGAATGGCAAGCGTGATTTCTTTATCGCCCGCATTGACGTTGACCACTTTGCCGACGATGCCGCGCCGCACCCAGTCCATGCGTTCGGTGTCGTTCTTTTTGGCAATCTCGGCCTTGTTCATCAGAATAACCTGTTTGGCCGCCGCGATATTGTTGCCGCTCACGGCCCCGCGCACCCAAATGCGGTCGCCCGCGCCGATGTCGCTCAAAGCGATGGGCGTCGCGCCTTCCAGCGTTTTGGCGTCCGGCGCAACTTTGACGAACTTCGTCGTCTCGGCTAAACCGATGATGAATGCGCCCGCGCTTTTGGTGGAAAGCACGATTTGTTTATTGGCGGCATCCACCGCAACCACTGAGCCGATGGCCCAATTCGCCGTTACTTCGGGGATTTCTTTGGCTGCCGGCGCGGGCGATGCCGCCGGTGTAGGCGTCTGCGCGGCCAAAGGCAACGCAACGCACGATATAATGGCTAACAAAATAAAGACTCTCTTCATTTATCCGCTTTCCTCAGAATTACTTGATAACCGCAAAAAAAGATTGACGCAAAATCCGCGCCCGTAATTTATTACGCTGAGACGTTGCTTTAGTTTCCCAATTTTGTGAGACAGCAACGCGCATAGCGTTTGACACATTTACTTAGACGAAGGACAAAGGCGGCGCGTTACAACCGGGCCGTTAAAATTATTCGCGCCGGAACGCGATTTGGTTGCAGAGTGATTGCTGCCCGTAAGCAGGTCAGCAAAAGTTTTGCGACGTAACCCCGGCTGCGGAAGCC
>JAYVJN010000097.1:0-4482 GCA_043769325.1 Acidobacteriota bacterium | reverse complement strand
GGACGCGAGGTGTAAATGATAATCTTCAAGCGGTTGGCGGCGCGTTCGATGTCAATATGCGAGACGCCCGCGCCGGCAAAACGGCGTTTTAACTCGCGCTTGAGCCGCAAGTCTTCGCGTAAGTATTCGCCGAAGTTGCGCCGCGCATACCAATGCGAGTGCCAATCTTTGTTGTAACCGAGGCGAAAGCCGTAGGGATGAACTTTTTGACCCACAATAATCTCCGTTTATAACTTACTTGCCTTCTTCAGCATTGTCGTCGGCAGTCGGCGTTTCCGCGCTTTCTGCGACTGCTTCCGGCGTCGTTTCAACAACCGTTTCGACTGCCGCCGGTGTTGCTTCAACGATTGGCGTTTCTTCAACTACCGCAGCCGTTTCCTCGACTAACGGTTTCACTTCCTCCACGACTGGCGCGGGAATAACTTTCACCGGTTCCGCATTAACTTTGACGCGCGGAGCGGCGGCGGCCCCGCCGGTCTTGCGTGTGCGGCTGACTTTCACCGGCCCGCCGGTTTCAGTAGAAACCTCAATTGTGACATGGCAATAGTGGCGGCGTTCGCGGTAGGCCCGTCCTTGTGGCGCGGGGCGCGTGCGGAAACGGCGTTTGGTTGGCCCCATGTCCACACACGCGGTTTTAATCCATAAGTCGTCTGGATCAACCGCGATATTGGCCTTTTCCGCCAAATCCGTCGCGTTGGCGATGGCTGAACGCAAACATTTATCAATGTGGCCCGCCGCGCGTTTGTTGGTGAAGCGCAGTATATTTAACGCTTCATTGACGTTGCGCCCGCGAATCAGGTCAATCACGAGCCGCGCTTTTTGCGCTGACCCGCGTAAGTATTTGGCGCTTGCAATTGCTTCCATGATGTTGTCCGTTGTCAGTAGTCAGTAGTCAATAACCGTCATTGGCGGCAAATGACCACCGGCAAATCTATCTTCTCTTCGCCGCTTTCTCAGCTTTCGTGCCGGCGTGGCCTTTGAAGGTGCGCGTCGGTGAGAATTCACCTAGTTTGTGGCCCACCATATTTTCTGTAACATAAACCGGCATATGGCGTTTACCATTATGCACGCCAAAGGTTAAACCAACCATGTCGGGCGTGATGGTGGAGCGACGTGACCAGGTTTTGATGGCTGGTGGCCGCGAAACGCCGGCCTTAATCTTCGCCATCACCTTCAGGATGCTGACATCTATGTACGGGCCTTTTTTAATTGAACGAGCCATAACTTTATAGTGATGAATGATAAAAGTAGAACGCTGAATAATCCTACCTTTATCATTCATAATTCATCATTTTCTTCTGTCACGCACAATCATGTTCTGCGTGCGTTTATTATTGCGCGTTTTGTAGCCGCGCGTGGGTTTGCCCCAAGGAGTTACGGGGTGGCGTCCACCGGAGGTTTTGCCTTCGCCGCCGCCATGCGGGTGATCCACGGGATTCATAACCACACCGCGAACGTGCGGGCGAATGCCTTTCCAACGACTACGTCCGGCTTTCCCAAAACTCTCGTTTTCATTCTCGACGTTACCCACTTGACCCACCGTCGCCATGCACACAACCGGCACTTTACGAACTTCGCCCGAAGGCATTCGCAATTGGGCAAAATCACCGTCTTTCGACAATAACTGCGCGAAAGAACCGGCGGAACGCGCCATCTGACCACCTTTGCCGGGGCGCATTTCAATATTATGAATCTGTGTGCCGAGCGGTATATTTTTGATAGGCAGAGCGTTGCCAGGCAGAATGTCCGCTTCGGCTCCACTCATTATAGTCGCGCCTTCTTTCAAACCAACCGGAGCGATAATATAACGCTTTTCGCCGTCCAGATAAGTTATCAAGGCGATATGCGCCGAGCGGTTCGGGTCATACTCAATTTGCGTCACGCGGCCCGGAATGCCGGCTTTATTGCGTTTGAAATCAATTATGCGGTAGAAACGCTTATGCCCGCCGCCGCGTCGCCGCACCGTGATACGCCCGTCGTTGTTGCGCCCGGAGATGCGTATTTTCGGTTCCAGCAGAGATTTTTCCGGCTCTGCGCCTTTGGTCAACTCGTCGCGCGTCAGGTATGTCTGGAAACGCCGTCCGGGTGATGTCGGTGATAATTTTTTGATACCCATAACAACAAGTGGGCAGTGGGCAGTGGGCAGTGGGCAGTGGGTAGATTTAACTACCGGCTACTGGCTACTGGCTACTGGCGACTGCGCTAAATGGCTTCGCCAAAATCAAAAGCTTCTTGTCCGGCTTTCAGCGTAACGTAGGCTTTTTTCCAAGACGGGCGGCGTCCTTCGTGCAAGCCGCGCCGTTTCTTTTTGCCTTCGTAGTTGATGGTGCGCACCGCATCCACTTTCACGTTGAAAATAGATTCCATCGCGTTCTTGACTTCCGACTTAGTTGCGTCGCGGTCAATCCGCACGGTCAAAACTTGTCGTCCGTCAACCGATTCCTCGCGGGCGATGATAGCTTTTTCCGTGACTACGGGGGCTTTAATGATGTCCCAAATGGTTCTCATGGTTAAGCCGTCTCCTCTTCTTCGACAGTTGCGCCAAACCGTGTCGGGTCAAGCATTACCGCCAACTCTTCCGCCGCCGCGCGGGTCAGAGCTAATTTTTCGTGATAAAGCAGGTCGTAAATGTTGACGCCGTAGCTGTTGACTACTTTGGCGCGTTTCACATTACGCGCCGCCAGCAACAAATTCACATTCTCCAGCGAATCCACCACCAAAGTCTTACCAGCCAGTCCCAAAGAAGCCAACGCGCCGATAAATTGTTTGGTTTTAGAGTCGGCCAGATTAAAACCGTCCAAAACAATTACGTTACCCTCGCGCAAACGCTCAGACAGAGCCGAACGTAAAGCTCCGCGCCGCATTTTCTTGGGCATATTGTATGACCAATCGCGTGGTTGCGGCCCGTGAACAGTGCCGCCGCCTTTCCACAAAGGGGAACGGATAGAGGCGATACGCGCCCGGCCCGTGCCTTTTTGTTTCCACAGCTTACGGCCTGAACCGGAGACATTGCCGCGCGTTTTGGTCGCCGACGTGCCGGCGCGTCCATTCGCCAGGTAGTTACGCACGGCGGCATGAATCAACGCTTCGTTCAAGTCTGCGCCAAACACATCATCCGGCAATTCTACGCTGCCGACTTCTTCATTTTTTAGATTGACCACCGCAACGGTTGGCATAATCTTAACTCCGTTTTCGGATTTTGGATTTTAGATTTGCGATTTTGGATTGAGTTTCGCACGGCTACACCGGTTTATCTAAATCTAAAATCTAAAATCTAAAATCTAAAATCTTACGATTTCTTGATAATCACGACGCTGCCGTTCGCGCCCGGCACTGCGCCGCGAATCATCAGCAAATTGTTTTCGGCGTCCACGCGGGCAATCGTCAAACCTTTGATGGTCACACGCTCATCGCCCATATGTCCCGACGAGCGCGTGCCTTTAATGACGCGCGAAGGATAGGCCGATTGACCGATGGAACCAGGCGCACGGACATTCATAGAGCCATGCGATTCAGGGCCACGCGCAAAATTGTGGCGTTTGATGGTACCGGCAAAGCCACGCCCTTTCGAGCGTCCCACAACCTCAATCGCGTCGCCATCGGCAAACTGCTCGACGGAGATTTTATCTCCCACGTTTGAGCCGTCCGGCGCATCAACCATTCTGAACTCGCGTAGTATGCGGGTTGGCGGCAAGCCGCCGCCGGTTTTTTCAAAATGGCCGCGCATCGGTTTGGTCACATTTTTGATTTTGACCGGCTTGTCTTCGACAAAGCCAAGTTGCACCGCGTTGTAACCGTCAGGCCCCGCCGCGCTCTTTTTTTGTACCACGACACAAGGCCCGGCTTTGATGACCGTTACAGGTGTAACTGTGCCATCCGGCGCGAAAAGTTGTGTCATGCCGAGCTTGCGCCCGATGATTCCGTTAATCATCTCTAACCTCAATTTCAAATCTTATATTTGAAATCTCAAATGCTGCTAATTTTTGCCAAACGCTTTGATTTCCACATCCACGCCAGCCGGTAAGTCCAACTTCATCAGCGCGTCAACGGTCTGCGGCGTTGGGTCAAGAATATCCATCAAACGCTTATGCGTGCGAATCTCAAACTGTTCACGCGACTTTTTGTCAACGTGCGGCGAACGCAAAACCGTCCACTTATTCTTGACTGTCGGCAAGGGAATCGGCCCTGCTACCCGTGCGCCGGTGCGCTTGGCGGTTTCCACGATTTCTGCCGTGGATTGATCCAAAACGCGATGGTCGTAAGCTTTAAGCCGGATTCTGATTTTTTCGTTTAGCATAAGTCTTAGTCAAAGGTCTCAAGGTCGAAGGTCAAAGGTCGTTGTCCGTGACTTTCGACCTTTAACTTTTGACATTCCACTCTTACTCGACGACATCGCCGACGGTTCCCGCGCCCACTGTGCGTCCGCCTTCGCGGATGGCGAAGCGTAAGCCCCGCTCCATCGCTATCGGCGCGATTAACTCT
>JAYVJN010000096.1:0-3175 GCA_043769325.1 Acidobacteriota bacterium | reverse complement strand
AGAACCTGGGGAAATGCGCTCCGGTCAGGTAGAACCTGACCGCACGGTAGGGCGGCCACAGCCGCGCAAACCGGCTGAGTCACACTTCTAATTACACCCAAAGTAATCATTTGCAGAAAACAGGTTGTTTCTTGTGTTGTTAATCTGTTAGAATTTTTTTGGCTTTCTGCCGCTTGCTCTGCCTCTATCATCCTACCACCCAACAAACCTAAAAGGAGCGAAAAATGAACACCACAATGTGCCCTAAATGTGGGCTTAAACAATTCACCGCTAATTCCGTCTGTAAATCTTGCGCCGCCACATTAAGTACAGTTAATGATGCTGTCAGCAGCACGGCTATAGTTCGTAAAGCGGGCTTAAAGAAGATAGTTACAGGGATATTTTTATTACTTGTTGGCGGCGGCGTAAACTATTTTTTGTTAGCAGTTTTTAATATCCTACCAGCCAAATTGATAGGTTTTACGCTATGCTTGCCGCCTTTATGGTCATTGTTGGGGTTGTTTCAATTCGTAACGGGGCTTACGCCGGACGAACTTTCGCAAAAATGGGACAACCTCGCTGGCTGGCAACGCGGCATAATAGGAGCTTTTGGCTTCGTTGGTGGACTTGCTATGGTAATGGTTGGGCTTTTCGCCGTTCTCTATGTGCTGGATATGAATGTGGAGTATAAAAGATAAGCCACTCAAAACAGCGAAGGTTGGTCGGCCAATTCTTCCGCGCTGACTACTTCTTGCCCCAGCATTTGCTTGAGCGTGTTAGCACTGGCCGGGGCGTGGCCTTCGTAGAAATTACTGAAATAGGCGTAGGTGCGCGGCGTCTTGGCCTGCATCCGGCGCATCAGTTCAGCCCAGCGTTGCAGGTTGTCGTCTTGCGGGCGTTGCGCGCGGGCGAAGCTGGTCAAATCGCGCTCGCCCATCCAGCGAATGTAAGCAAAATCCGCCGTCGGCGCGTCAGCTAATTCCCAGACGCGCTTTTGTTCCAGCCATTTGCCCTCGACCAACGCGGGCGCGACATTATAGTCTCGCAAAAATGCTAAGACCTTGGGGTGCAACCACTCGCGGGCGCGAAACTCAACCGCAAAACGTATATCGGTTGGTAAGCAAGGCAGAAATCTCTTCAACACCTGGCCATTTTCCGCCGTCAGAGCGAAATTGGGCGGCAGTTGAATCAATACGGCAGAGAGTTTTTCTTTGAGTAGGCGGGCGCAGTCGCAAAACTCTGCCAGCAACTCATAACTATTGGGCCGCAACATCCTTTCGTGCGTAATGGCTTGCGGCAATTTGAGGGCAAAAGTGAAGCCTTCCGGTGCGCGTTTGTACCACTTTTCGACGGTTGACGCAGCAGGGATAGCGTAAAAAGTTGAGTCAATTTCCACCGTCTCAAAGGCGCGGGCGTAAATTTCCAGCATATCTGCCGGCTTTGTGCCACGCGGGTAAAAGATGCCGTCGCCCGTCCAATCTTCGTAGTTCCAGCCCTGACAACCGATTTGGACGGTTGGGGGTTGGGGGCTAGGGATTGGGGGTTGGTCGTTCTTGCTCACTTTTGCGCGATGATGATGTTAAAGATAGCGCGGGTGTGTTGCTCTACGCGCTGTAAATGAAAGCCGGCGGCGGTGACGTTGGCGGCGGTTTCGCGGTTAAAGTAGTCGTCGAAAAGTGGCACGGTTATTTTGCTGATAGCGTCGAAAAACAGCCCTAACGCGCCTGTCGGACGAACGTGCTCCAACATAATGAGTTTGCCGCCGTCTCGCAAGACGCGGTGAATTTCGCGCAAACCGCGCACCGGGTCGGGCACCGAACAGAAAACCAGCGTGCAAAAAGCGGCGTCGAAAGCGTTGTCGGGAAACGGCAGAGCGTGGGCGTTGGCTTGCAACAGATGGACGCCCGCCGGACGGTTGGCCTTCGTCGCCGCGATTTTCAGCATCTCGCCGCTCAACTCGCTCGCCACGCCGCGCGTCCCATGCGGATAGTGCGCGAAGTTTAACCCTGTGCCAGCGCCGATTTCCAACACGCGGCTATCGGGCGGCACACACGCCAACGCCCGCTCGCGTAATCCCTTGAAAAACTTACGTTCCAGCCAGCCGATGGCCTTCTCGTAATCCGGCGCGAGTTTGTCGTAAACAGCGCGAAAGCGTGGTTCCTCAGCCATGTTTGTGCGACCAATTCTTAATCAAACCCAAAAGAGCGTAAACTACAATTGCGAGATGAAATACAACTGCCAAATAAAGTGCGCCTTTTGGCGAAAATACCCCAACAACCAGCCAACAAAAACTTAGCACTATTGGCACAGCCAGCCACATTACCCATACTCGCCGCCAATAAATTTCAATGGCGATAAGCAAGCCCCAACATACCCAAGTGATTATCAGTGCTATAAACATTTAACCCTATCTTTTCACTTTGCCCATAGCTGCGTGTAGATTCGCCAAGCCCTGTTCCAATGTTGCTGTGTCGCCGCAGAGTCCGATGCGGAAGTGTGCGGGTGACTCGAAAAAGCGGCCCGGGACGATGGTGGTGGCGTATGTTTCGCGCAAGATGTCGCAGAGTTTGTCCACATCGCCGCGCAAGAGGCGCGGGAAAGAGGTTGTGCCGTAGGCGGTTGGCGCGGCGGAGAGTGTGTCCGCGTGGGCGGCTAAAAATTCGCGCCAGAGAGTGCGGTTGTGCGCCAGGATGGGCGCGAAACGGGCCGAGAGTTCGTCCAGACGCTGAAAGGCGGCGACACTCAGACCCTCTGCGACGTGCGGCGCGATGACGCCGAAGAGGTCGTTAAAACGGCGGATACTGTGCGCCACGTCCGGCGCGGCGAGTATCCAGCCGCAACGCAAACCGCTCAGGCCAAAGGCTTTGGTCAAACTGGATGTAACCACGAATTCTTCGCCGAGTGTAACGGCTGATGGTTGCCGCGCTTCGTACATGGCGTCGAGATAAACCTCGTCAACCAATACCCGCGCCCCGTTTTCACGCGCCAACGCGCCCACTTCGCGCAAGGTTTCGTTATCCGTCAAAACGCTGCTTGGATTGTGCAAATTGGTCAGGACGATGAGCCGCGTGCGGGGTGTGAGGGCGCGTTTGATTTCGTCTATGTCGAGCGTAAAACCATCCGTAAAATGTCGTGTGAAGCGTTGCACCTCCGCGCCTAAGTATCGCAAAACAGCTAGGATAGGGTCGTAAACGGG
>JAYVJN010000095.1:0-5337 GCA_043769325.1 Acidobacteriota bacterium | reverse complement strand
CAGTTGTCGCTGACGCGACAAGGGCCGTTGGGTCGCCTGTGCCGTGCCTTAAAAGACACGGCTAAATTCAGTAAGTCGCTACGCGACAAAGAATTAGTGCCAAACAAGCGAGTTTGGTTTTTATAGGAAAGCCCTGGTTTTACCATTGACTATTTTACGGCAGCCCTCTCGTTTCTTTTACCAAAGCCCTGTTATTCTTGCCGAATCATTGTAAATGCTCAAACAGAGACGTAGCCTCACTGAACTAATTTATTATTTTGCCGGATAATTGGTCAGACCTTTTAATAATAAATCCCTAGATTGGTCTGCCTATTCACTTGACAAGCATTTTGTGGTGTTGCAAAATACTGCACATCGCAAAGGCAGTCTGCGCCTATTGCCGCGCCTGATTTTTTTTTAGCCAGAGGAACATCAAATGAATAAGTTGTCGTTGATTCGTTGGGCCGCCGCCTGTTTCGGTTGCCTGTTTTTGGTCGCCGGACTTCATGCCCAGGAGTTTCGCGGTTCAATTGGAGGGCGCGTTACAGACCCAAACGGGGCTATCGTGCCAAACGCTACTGTCAATATCAGAAATGTGGGGACGAATATTACCACCACCGTCCAGACAAATGACGAAGGCGTATATACCGTGCGTTTTTTACTGCCCGGCAAATATACCGTCACCGCCGTGAGCAGCGGTTTCAAAACCGCCGTCCGCGAAAGCGTAGAGTTGCAGGTGGACGCCAGGCTTGAAGTTGACTTGCAACTGGAAATCGGCCAGACCGCCGAAGTGAGCGTTTCCGCCGGTGAAGAAATCATTGAAAAAGGCTCGGTTACAACTGGTTTGGTCATTAGCCAACGGCAGATAGAAGAACTGCCCCAACCGGAAGGCGCGGTTTTTACTCTGGTCACGCAGACGCCGGGCGTCAACTACACCGGCAACCCGCAATTCACCGGCCCGACGGCCAACGGCAATCTCGCCGCTTTTCGCAGCAACGGCGCGGCGGGCAACCAAATCAACCTCGATGGTTCGCCCAATCTGGCCTTTGGCGGCCAGGTCGCGTTCACGCCGCCGGGCGACGCGGTGCAGGAATTCAAGGTGCAGACCAACAGTTTCGACGCGCAGCAAGGCTTTACCGCCGGTTCGACAGTCAACGTCGCGCTCAAGAGCGGCACCAACAAACTGCACGGCTCGGCCTATTATTTTGACCGCAACCGCAGCCGCACGGCTAACAACTTCTTCAACAACCGCATCGGCCAGGGCCGCCCGTCGCGCGAGTATTACCGCTATGGCGGCCAGGTCAACGGCCCGGTTTTTATCCCTAAACTTTACGACGGGCGCAACCGCACGTTTTTTATGTTTACGTTGGAACGCCAGCGCGATAACGTCCCCGAACCGACGACTTTCCGCGTGCCGACACAGTTGCAGCGCAACGGCAATTTTTCGGAGATACTCGCTACGACAGCCATTTTCGACCCCGCGACGGCATTCACCGGAACCGGGGCCGCCGGTTGCGCCACCGGCGTCATCTGCCGCACAGCCTTTGCCAACAACATCATCCCGACGGCGCGGCTCAATCCGATTGCCATCAACTACCTCAGACTTTACCCCTTGCCCAACCTGCCCGTCGGCACTGACGGCATCGGCACGTTTTTCAGCAACTTGAACCTCATTCGCCCTTACAAATCGTATCTGGGGCGCATTGACCACAATTTCAACCAGAACAACAAAGTCTTTGGCAAGTACTATTTCAGCCGCAGCGACGAAGACCGTTATAACTGGATTGGAACGCCCGACGCGCCCACGCGCGGCTTTGAAATCCGCAAAAACAAGGGCGGCAACATTGACTACACGGCGACGCTTTCGTCCAATCTCATCCTTGACATTCGTTCCAGCTACAACGAATTCAGCCAGCAGCGTTTTCCCGCTAACCCCATTTCGCCACAGACTTTAGGCTTTACGGGCGCGGCGTTGTCAGCGTTTCGCGGCGCGACGGTGATACCGCGTTTCGATTTTGCCAGTTTCAACACGGCTTCTATCGCGGGGGCTTTGGGTTCGTTCCGCGCCGATTACAACGAAGGCTTGTTCCGCCCCTTCAACCTGTTTTCGGTGCAGCCAACGGTTACGCAAGTGACTGGCTCTCATACGTTTAAGTACGGTTACGACTTGCGCCGCCTACGCGAGAATTTCCTTTCCAATGGTTTCAACGCCGGACGCTTCCAGTTTGACGGCACTTACACGGTGCAAGCCTCCTCCGGCACGAATGCCAGCGCGGCTTTGCGTAACGCTTACGGGCGCGACCTGGCGGCTTTTCTGCTCGGCATCCCGACGGCCAACGCCACCACCAGCGTCGTTGACAACCCGACGGAATACAATGTCAACTCCGTCTATCACGGCATCTTTTTCCAGGATGATTGGCGGCTTAACCGTAGTATTACCTTGAACTTAGGCTTGCGTTACGAACTGGAAAGCGGCGTCCGCGAAGAGCAAGACCGCCTCGTTACCGGCTTTAACACGACTTCGACTAACCCGCTCAACGCGGCGGTGCAGACAAATTTCACGGCTCTTCCGCCAGCCAGCGTGTCGGCCTTTAATGTGCTGGGCGGCTTGCAGTTCGCCAACGGCGGCGTGCGCGCCAACCAAACCACCGACAAAAATAATTTCCAGCCGCGTTTTGGCGTCTCTTACGCGCTTGACGAAAAGACCGTCATTCGCGCCGGGGCCGGCCTCTTTTCCGCGCCTTTCCAGATTCAGACGCCCAACCAAGCGGGCTTTTCCACGCCGACGCTCTTTGTGCCTTCGACCAACAACGGCCTGACGTTTATCGCCACTCTCGCCAATCCGTTTCCCAACGGCGTGGCAGCCTCGCTTGGTTCCACCCAGGGCCTGGCGACCTTCATCGGCAGAGATGTGACCATCGCCTCCAACGAACGCAAAAACGCGCAGTACGCCCGCTTTATCGTCGGCATTCAGCGCGAACTGCCCTGGAAATTTGGCATTGAAGCCACTTACGTCTATTCCAGGGGCTATGACCTGCCCGTCGTGCGCCAACTAAATTTCATCCCGACGCAGTTTCTCAATAGCGGGGCGGAGTTTAGCTCAACGGTTTCGACTTTTCTGACGGCGAATGTTTCCAACCCGTTCCGCACCTTGGTTCCAGACAATGCGGGCTACAACGCGGCGACCATCGCCCGCCGCAGCCTGTTGACCCGCTTCCCTGCTTTCGGCAATGTCAACGTCACGGAATACGACGGTTACAGCACCTACAATGCGCTGCAAGTGCAATTGGTCAAACGCTTTACGCAAGGCTTGTCGTTGAACGCCTCGTACACCCTCTCACGCGAACGCGAAGCCACGACGAGACTCAACCCACAGGATGACGTTTTGACGCAACAAATTGCGTCCAATGACCGCCCGCACCGTTTCACTTTTTCCACCGTCTATCAATTGCCTGTGGGCCGTAGCCAGCGTTTTGGCAAAGACATGAACCGCGTTTTGGACGCGCTAATCGGCGGCTGGCAATTGGCGACCAACTACGAACGGCAGACCGGCGAACCTCTGCTCTTTGGCAACGTCTTTTACAACGGCGACCCTTCTACCATCAGAAGCCTGATAGGTCAAAAAGACGAACAGGGCCGCAAATACGGCGTTGACCGTCCCGCCTTTGACATCACGGGCTTTTACCCCGCCGGCACGGTCTTCAACGGCGGCGCGGCCCCGGCGGCCATCGGTTTGGGCAACATCAACACCATCGCCGGCGCAAACACTTTGCGCTATGTCCCTTTGACTTTGGGCAACTTACGCAACCAACGCTTCCTGAACTTCAACGCCGGTCTGTCGAAAAGCTTCCGCATCAAGGAAGGCGTGAAGTTCCAGGTGCGCCTCGAAGCCATCAACGCGCTGAACTCGCCCTATTTCAACGCTATAAGTCTTAATCCGGCGACTTTGCCGACCCTGGACGCCTCCGGCGTAACGCCCACCGGCCCCGGCATCAACCCTAATCTGAATTTAGGTCGCTTCGGGTTCACCAACGGCCAACGCCAACCGCCCCGCGACTTCCAAATCGGCGGGCGCATTACGTTCTAAACGGGTAGGGGCAGACCTATGTGTCTGCCCCTGTGACAACAACAACGGTCAATTCAACAGGCAGACATACCCAACGGGGCAGACACATAGGTCTGCCCCTACCACCCGATGAAGAACCTTATCGTCACGCTATTCATCTGCGTTACAAGCGTTTGCGCTAATGGCAAGTCCGACATCACTGTTGCCGCCGACGGCACGGGCGACGTTTTGCGCGTGCAGACGGCGATTGACCGCGTGCCGGAAAATAACAAAAAGCGCGTCGTCATTTACATCAAAGCGGGCGTTTACAAAGAGCAAATCAAGATTCCCGCCAGCAAGCCGTTTATCACTTTGCGCGGCGACGATGCCGCCAAAACCGTTCTGACTTTCAACCTGAGCAATAAAGACGCGGGTTCCACCTCGGCCTCTTATTCCACCTACATCGCCGGCCACGATTTTCTGGCGGAAAACATTACCTTTGAAAATTCGTTTGGCACGGGTTCGCAAGCCGTCGCGCTGCTCGTCGAAGCAGACCGCGCCGTCTTTCGTAAGTGCCGTTTCATCGCCTGGCAAGACACGCTCTATGCCAAAGGCGGGCGGCAGTATTATGAGGATTGCTACATCGAAGGCCACGTTGACTTTATCTTCGGCGCGGCTACGGCGGTCTTTGAGCGTTGCCGCATCCACAGCAAAGGCGAAGGCTATATTGCTGCGCCCATGCGCTTTAGCGAGTCGGAACCGACGGGCTACGTCTTTCACAAATCGCGTCTGACCGGCGAAAACACCGGCAAAGGCGTCTTTCTGGGCCGGCCCTGGCGGGCCTACGGACGCACCGTTTTTTTGGAAACTGAAATGGGCGCGCACATCCGGCCCGAAGGCTGGGACAATTGGCGCGACCCCGAACGCGAGAAAACGGCTTATTTCGCCGAATACAAATCAAGCGGGCCGGGCGCGACTCCCGAAAAGCGCGTCAAGTGGGCGCATCAATTAAGCGAAACCGAGGCGAAACCGTTCCTGCCCGACAATTTCCTCGCGGGCAACGACGGCTGGCAATCAACCCGCGCCGATTTCACTTGGCAAGCGTCGCACCCGCCGACCTTTTTCAAACTCGTAAGCTGGAACGACGCGCTCAAACAGCAACCGCTTTGGTATCCCACCGACGAAGCCACACGCATCGCTAACGGCGTCATCTCTTATCAATTTGATAGCGGCGGTTGGCCGAAAAATATAGACATGGCCGCCATGCTCACGCAGCAGGAAAAGGCCGTCCTCGCTTCGGAAAAATCATCCGG
>JAYVJN010000094.1:0-14788 GCA_043769325.1 Acidobacteriota bacterium | reverse complement strand
AAATCCGCCACCCACTGCCGCAAATCAGCCCGCGTTAAATCAAACGGTTCTTTGCTTTGTTGGTCAGCCCACGCGCGTAAACGCCCCAAATCGTTGCCGTAACTCGCCAACGAATTCTTAGCCAGGCCCTTCTCCACCTGCAAATAAACCAGATACTCGCGCATCAAATCACGCTTCTTCATGCGCGACAGTATAGCAAAGAAATGAAATAGACAGGATTGACAGGATTCTTCAAGATTAAACAGGAAGAGTGATTTCTGTGAAGCCAGTAGGCAGTAGGCAGTAGGCAGCAGGCAGTAGAAAAAGACAGATGTTGCTATTGGCGACGCAAGCCGGTAAGTCATTGGCGCAGACCGCGACGGCGGCGGCGGTTCGCGCCTGTGTTAGCGCAACGCGGCTTCTTACTGCCTACTGCCTGCTGCCTACTGCTGGCTGCCTGCTGCCGCGTTGCGGCCTATGCAACCTTTCGGCGTTAGGTTTCATCTATTGCGCGCTGTGGCCCAATGCGCAGAAGGCTTTCTCGTGGTAAAGTTTGGTTCGACTGGAGGGTGATGAAATGGCAAAAGCGGAAGTAAAATCGCGGATGAAAAATCTGCTCCTGTTTTTACCCAATTTATTTGTGTTGTGCTGGGGTTTGTTAAAGGACAGCCGCATTTCCAAGTTGGAAAAAGCGATGGTCGCCGGCGCGGTGGTTTATACCATCATGCCGCTTGATTTTATCCCTGACTTTCTGCCCTTTATCGGCCAGGTGGACGACGTTTACCTCATTGCGCTGACGCTTATGCGCCTCATGCAGAGCGCGCCCGCCGATATTGTGCGCGAACACTGGCGCGGTGGCGGCGATGTCGTGCCATTGTTGGATTCCATCGCCCGCGTCGCTCCGATGATTTTGCCCAAGCGCGTCAGCCGCGTGCTGTCCGCCAAAGTCGAACCCGCCGGCAACGCCGGTAAACTCGCCGACAATTTCAGCAAACGCAAACCGCTCCTGACAGTTGAAGAATAGGGCTGTCAAGCATTTCGTATTTGAAATTAGGACTCCATGCGATAATTCGGCGCTTCTTTAGTGATAATAACGTCGTGGACGTGCGATTCGCGTAGGCCCGCTGAGGTGATACGGACGAAACGGGCGTTTCCCTGAAAATCCTTGATGGTCGGACAACCGGTGTAGCCCATCGCCGCGCGCAGACCGCCCACGAGTTGCGTCACGGCGTCGGACATCGTGCCGCGATAAGGCACGCGGGCCTCGATGCCTTCGGGGACGAGTTTGGATTCAAGGTCAGTGCCTTCCTGCGAGTAACGGTCTTTGGAGCCTTCCTTCATCGCGCCCAAACTGCCCATCCCGCGATAGCTCTTAAAGTAACGTCCCTGAAACAAGATAACCTCGCCCGGAGCTTCTTCTGTGCCGGCGAAAAGGCCGCCAATCATCACCGTATCCGCGCCCGCTGCGATAGCCTTTGCCACATCGCCTGAAAACTTCACGCCGCCGTCGGCAATCAAAGGCACGCCCGCCGCGCGGGTGGCACGCCCACATTCGTCAATCGCCGTTATCTGCGGCACGCCCGCGCCCGTCACAACGCGGGTCGTACAGTTATGCACGGCCACACGATTGGCAATATAAGTGTGGTCTTCGGCTACTTCCAGGTTGAAAACATCTAGTTCCGCGTCCCGCTCAATTTCAATGGAACGCACTGAAACATAGTGGAATTCCTCATCGGCAAATACTTCCTGGCGGCCATTAAGATGAGCGGGGAAATCTAACTCCAGTTCAGGAAATTCTTGAGCAAAACGCGCGCACTGCGCCCCGCCAATGCGTACCTGGTAAGTTTTGGCGTGATTTTCATTGGCGCTGTCATAGCTTTGTAGGGAAGCCAAATAGCCTAAGCGGGCGAATATCTCGGCTATCTGATGCGCCAAATGCGGCGAAGACGTTTTGTAGGCAATCCGGCGCGGGTCTTTCAGGCAACCGTCGCCGCGCAAGGCCCCGATGAGCAGTTGGCGCAAATTTTCCGGCGGCTGGTTGAGCATTAACCCAGGCAGCCGTTTGTTATTCGCGCCCGAAGGAATAAGCCACTCAAAGAAACACGCAATGGCGTGATTATAGACCATGACCTCAAGCGCGTGGCGCGGCGTAGGGCGTAATCGGGCGTCGTCGTAACCAAAAATCTCGCTGACCAATTGGCGCGCGTCATTGGCATACTCCGGCTCATGGAGACCAAAGGCCAGGCGCATTTGGCGGTTGTTGGCGTTGCCAACAATATAGCCCTCGGCAATGTAATAGCCAAGCAGCCGCATCAGGCGTTGGTCGAGCGGAATAAAGCGGTTTAATTTGAGCGGTTGCATCTCACGCACATATTTGGTTTGGTTGAGATAATCGTTCATGCTCACGCTCAAACCGTCAACCAAACGCCGTTTTTCGGTGACAATCGCGCCAACCACACGCGGCGTAGTGGCAAAACGCCGCGCCAGGTCATGATAGGTCTCTTCATTGAAATTGCGGCTTGGTTTGTTGGCCCAAACAGCATTGCTGTCAGCATTGTAATGCGGCACGGCGTCGCACAAATCAAAAAGAATTGCTTCGGTTTCGTACCGTTGTTTAGGAATCGCCAGCACGTCTTGGGGCTTTAATTCATCAGCCCGCACCCAGCGCAAACCTTTGTTGTATTTCTTTTTGGAGAAAAGATATTTGGCTCCGCTTTTCTTTCGCACTGAATCGGGCGCGTCAAATGTGACCGCGAGAAATTCGTGGTTAGGCGTTACGCGCAGTTTGTCCGGGCAACCGCCAACATTCAAACTAACCAGCGGCCCGCGATAATGGCGGCGGTAAGTTTTCGTCACCGGACGCACACGGCCTAGGTGCGTGACGACTTCTTCGCCGACACGAATTTCCGCAATACGTTTGACGCTGTTATCGCCCAGCAAAATCAGCGCGTTTTCATCAAAACAGATGCTACCAGGCCCGATGCCGACCTTAACCGCATCAACGCCAACATCTATGAGCGCCTGCGCGCCGTCGTAAGTGGCGACGTTGCCGGCGATGACTTGCAGTTCGGGGAAAGCGCCTTTGATTTCTTTGACGGCTTGCAGCACGCGGGACGAATGGCCGTGCGCGGTGTCCACTACCAAACAATCAACCCGCGCTTGGACAAGGGCGGCGGCGCGTGCTTGGTAATCGCCCGTCGCGCCGATGGCGGCGGCGCAACGCAGACGGCCCAAATTATCTTTGGCGGCGTGCGGGTAACGGATGGCCTTTTGGATGTCTTTGACGGTGATAAGCCCTTTGAGCCGTTTATCATCGTCAACCACCAACAGTTTTTCGATGCGGTGCTTTTGCAGCACGGCTTTGGCCTGTTCGAGCGTCGTGCCGACGGGAACTGTGACGAGCGGTTGCGGCGTCATTACTTCGGAAACCGCAATGTCAAAGCGCGTCTCAAAGCGTAAATCGCGGTTGGTGATGATGCCGACAAGGTGCCCGCCTTCATCAACAACAGGGACGCCGCTGATTTTGTAGTTTTGCATTACCGCCAGCGCGTCGCGCACCGGACGGTCGGGCGCAATCGTCACCGGGTCAACAATCATGCCCGATTCCGAACGCTTTACTTTATCTACTTCTTCGGCCTGGCGTTCCACGGATAAGTTCTTGTGAATGACGCCGATGCCGCCCTGTTGGGCAATGGCGATGGCAAGCGCGGCCTCAGTCACGGTATCCATCGCCGAAGAACAGAGCGGGATATTGAGCCTTATGCCGCGCGTGAATTGCGTGGCAGTGTCGGCCTCATTGGGTAAAATCGCGGAGTGCGCCGGCAAAAGCAGCACGTCGTCAAAAGTTAAGCCTTCCAGTATATTTTCGGTCAACATAAGCAGAGAATGGAGAATGGAGAATGGTTAGTGGATAATATAAACTCTACCTCCGCTAACTTTTGCGGGCATCACAAATAGCAAACGGCCCGCTAGACACAGCGGGCCGTTTATCAGCGGAACTTATTTTGGGCGGCCAAAACCACGCGCACGGCAGGGCTGGCAACGTCCGGCACGCGCCAGCAGGTTTTACTGCGCCGGAGTCGGAGTCGGCGCAGCAGTTGACAAGAGTTTTTGATAGTCATTGCGGTCAATCACAAAGCTGATGATTTTTTGTTTACCGACGCCTTGTTTCGGCATCACCATCGGTTGCCCGTTGATGTAAATGTCCATTAATTCGCCGCCCGGTTCGGTATATTCGACGGTCAGACTTTGCTGCGGGGCAAAATCGCGGGCTTCGCCTGGTTTGAGCAGTATGGATGTCAAAGGCGATGCGCTATCGGTTCCCGTAGCCACATACAAAGGCTTGTCTTTAGCCCGCAATTGAACACTAAACCCGCCGGCGGGCGGCGGAGTCGGTGCGCCAATGGCGGGGCTTGCGCCAGGCGACGCGACGGCGGTTGGCGACGCATTGGGCGCGGGCGTGGTGGCAACCATAACGGCGGGCGTTGGTTTGGGTTCAGCCGGCGTTGGCGACGGCGTGGCGACGGCAACGGTTGGGGGCGCATTGTACCAACGCAAAAAGCCGTACATCCCCGCCGCTAAGAGCAGTAACGCGCCGGCCACTAGCAACAAATTGGTTAAAGGCGAACGCGCCACGCTGTCATCGGTATAAACTTTGTGTCGCGGCAAGGCCAGTTCAGCCTCTTCTTCGGGGCTGGGCGCGTGCGATTCTTCATGGTAAAGCCGGATGGCTTCGTTGTCGTCAAACCCGATATATTTCGCGTAAGTTTTGATAAAGCTACGGTTAAAGACGCCACCCGGCAAGACTTTAAAATCGTTGGCCTCCATCGCCTCCAGATAGCGCAACGCAATGCGGGTCTGCTCCGAGACCTCGCGTAGAGTGATGCCCTGCGCTTCCCGCGCCGCTTTTAGTTGCTCGCCAAACGAGGCTGACATGGTGCTTTATCCTTTAACTGCAAGTAATAAAAATCCGTGAAGAAACCAATATAGCTTGTGCCGGAAAATGTTGTCAAACCGATTGTCTGGTAAAATTCGGCGGCTTCTCTTGATTCTTCGGGCGTGCGGGGCTAGGATATGGCATTGCTTTTACGGAAGTTTCCGTTGCGGAATTTTAACAACAATAAGCGAGGCTCGTTTGTATGTCTCTTGAAGCGTTAGGAATGATTGAAACTAAAGGCTTTGTCGGCTCGGTGGAAGCCGCCGACGCGATGGTCAAAGCCGCCAATGTCACACTCATCGGCAAAGAATATATCGGTGCCGGTTATGTGACGATTTTTGTGCGTGGCGATGTCGGCGCGGTCAAAGCGGCGACGGACGCCGGGGCCGCCGCCGCCCGTCGCGTGGGTGAACTCATCAGCGTTCACGTTATACCGCGTCCGCACCAGGAAGTTGAGCGCGTGCTGCCCAAAAACGGGCGCGTCGGTTATAGCCCCGACGAACAAGCCCTCCAAGGCGGCGGGCAAGGACAACTAACCCAGGGCGGCGGTAGCGGCGCAGTCAACACACGCGGCGCGCAACGGGATAAGGCCAAATAGACGCAGGGACAGCGAGACGCAGAGACGCGGAGATTTCTCGCTGCGTCTCTGCGTCGCTCCCTCTCTGCGTCGGTTTTAGGGGGCGTTTATGTCAATGGACAAAGACCTGGCCTCGGTGCAACAGGCGCGTGATTTGGTTGAGGCCGCGTATCAGGCGTGGGCTACCGTCGCACGTTTTGACCAGGCCAAAATTGACCGCATTTGCGAAGCGATGGCGCAGGCCGGTTTGCGCGAAGCGGAACGTCTGGGCCAACTAGCTGTTGAAGAAACCGGCTTTGGCGTGGCGGCAGATAAGGCTACTAAAAATCGTTTCGCGGCGGGTGACGTGTGGAACTTTTTCCGCTCGATGAAGACCGTCGGCGTGGTGGCCGATAAGGGCGACATCGTGGAAATCGCCAGCCCGCGTGGAGTCGTGGCGGCGATTATCCCGACCACTAACCCAACCTCAACCGCGCTCTTTAAGTGTATTATCTCTATCAAATCACGCAATACTGTAGTTTTATCGCCGCATCCTTCGGCCACGCGCTGCATCGCTGAATCGGCCCGCGTCGTGCGCGAGGCGGCGATAAAAGAGGGCTTGCCGCCGGATGCCATCGCGTGCCTTGACCCCGCAACTTTGGACGCCACCGATGCGCTGATGAAGCACAAGCGCACCGCCGTTATTTTGGCGACGGGCGGCATCGGTTTGGTTCGCGCCGCGTATTCTTCGGGCAAACCGGCGTTTGGCGTAGGGCCGGGTAATGTGCCTGTGTTCATCGAACGAACGGCTGATGTGGCGAAAGCTGTGCAGGATATTCTGACCAGCACTTGTTTTGATAACGGCACGATTTGCGCCTCGGAGCAATCAGTGGTGGTGGACGCGCCCATCGCAGCAGCCGCGCGGGAACAGTTCAAACTGCAAGGCGCGTACTTTTTGCCGCCAGCAGACGCAGACCGCGTGGCGCAGGTTTTAGTCACCCCGCAACGCACTCTGAACCCCAAAATCGTGGGCCGTTCGGCGCAGCAAATAGCCGATTTAGCGGGCGTTACTATCCCTTCCGGCACGCGCTGTTTGTTAGCTGATTGCGCCGGTGTGGGACGCGAATATCCCTGGTCAATTGAAAAATTATCGCCCTCGTTGGCCTTTTTCGTCGCGGATGGCTTGGAAGCGGGCGCACAACGCTGCCTGGAAATATTGCAATTCGGCGGCATGGGCCACACCGCCGGGATGCACACGCGCTCCCGCGAAGCCGCCATCGCTTTTGGCGCGCAGATGCCCGCTTCGCGCGTGGTTATCAATTCGCCGACCACGCACGGGGCCATCGGTTTTTCCACCGCGCTTGCGCCTTCCATGACTTTGGGCTGCGGTTCGTGGGGCGGCAACGTCACCTCGGATAACGTCTCGCCCTTGCATCTGATGGATATTAAACGGGTTGCGTTCGAGACGAAACCTGTTGCCGGCGCGACACAGAGACAAAGAGACGCAGGGACGCAGGGAATCAGCGCAAACGTCGCTACGTCTCTCCCTCTTTCTGTCTCTCCCTCGCGTACCGTCAGCCGGCAGGAAATCGCTTCTATCGTGGACAAATTCCTGGCCCAACGCCCGCCGGAACCGCCCGCGCCGTTAGCCGCGCCGCCGGCGGTTGTCGCCCCGCCCGCGCCAAGCAACAACGGCAACAAGCCGCAAGCCGTCGCCTTTGTCTGCGAAGACGATGTGCGCCGCGCTATTGATAAGAGCGAGAAGATTTACGTCAACGCGCAGACCATCATCACGCCCTCGGCCCGCGACGTAGGCGACGCGGCAGAGGTGTTTGCGAGAACTTAGTGGTCGTAGGCAGCGGCTGGCTTTTCACGGCCCACTGAGCACTGACCACCGCCCACTGTTTATGTTTATTGGAAAAGTTGTCGGCACAGTTTGGGCTACGAAGAAAACGCCTGATTTGGAAGGTGTGCGGTTTCTCATCGTGCATCCTTACGATTTGGACAAAGAGCCGACCAAAAACATCGTCGTCGTGGCTGACCGCTTGGGCGCAGGGCTGGGCGAAGTCGTCCTCTGCGCTTATGGCAAAGCGGCGCGTTCGGCCATCGGCGACCAGGATATGTGTATTGAGGCGGCAGTCGTCGGCATTGTTGACCAAATGGATTTATCCGAGAAAGATTTTGACCAAGTTCAAGAAGCAGCAAAGCAATTGAAAGACTAGAGGGCAAGCCCGATGATTCCTTTTGACAGTAAATTTCCCGAACTTGCAGAGACGGAAACCAGAGTGTTGCACGTTTTCCAAGACCCGGAGTTGCCGCCCGATGAGTATGGCTTCCGCGAATGGTATTGTGCTGACCTAAGTTGTGATTGCCAGCGTGTTATGATCATCGTACATTCTGTGAAAACGATACCTAAGACTTGGGCGACGATAACTTACGGTTGGGAAAGCGTTGAATTCTATGCCAAATGGGTGCCTGACCAGGAAACAGCGGAATACTCTGCCGGCGTCAGGCTGGAAGTTTTAGGCGAACAATCACAATATGCCGAGAGGTTGTTACGAGCCTTTAAGGATTTACTAACAGACAAAGCGTATGCTAACCGCTTAAAGCGGCACTACCATTTGATGAAACGGAAGGCTGCTGAAGAAATGCTGGCAGAGTTACCGCTCAAGCCTCTGGGAAATTATCGTAGCCGTCTGCCCAGACTGGAAAAACTTAGTGGGCTAACGCCAAATAGTAAAGGGAAAATATGATAGCCGTAGAAGGAATTTACGACGGGCAAAAGGTTCTTCCCTTAGAGAAAATACCTGTCTCTAAAAGATATAAAGTGATAATTACCTTTGTCGAAGAGATTGACGAAGCGGAAGAAGTTCGCCAACTTGCCGCGCAAACGGACGGCTTCAAGTTTTGGGAAAACCCGGAAGAAGATATTTACCAAGATTATCTGACATGAAAACCGGCGATATTGTGTTGCTTCCCTTTCCGTTTGCTGAATTGACTAACAAAAAAGTCAGACCGGCAACCGTTGTTTGCGAAACTAAAGATAGCTACAAAGATTTAGTTTTGTGCGTCATTAGTTCGGTTGTGCCCCCAAAATTGACCGCCCATGAGATTTTACTGACGCCGGATAAACAGAACGGTTTGCGTAAAGATTCAGTTTTGAAGATTGATCGGATAGTAACCGCAAAAAAGCATGATGTGATTGCGCGTATCGGTAAATTATCGGGCGCAACCTTAAATGATTTCAAAACGGTTTTCAAGAAACTTGTTGATTAATGGCAAGTTAGCATTTCGCTGATGGCAAACGAAGAAACAATTTATCGTATCACCCGCGCCGTTTACGGGCGTCTGGGCGTAGGCGCGGATGAACACCTGGTTGAGCAACTGGTGATGGATGTTTACCGCGCCGTCGAACCGGATTTGGGCGCAAATGGCGGCGCGCAAACAAAAACCTCGTCGCAGCGTTTGATTGTTTCGGTCTTTGGATTGGATCATCCGGGCATCGTGGCGGGCGTGACGCAGGTTCTGGCGGATGCCGGTTGCAGCATCGTGGATATTAACCAAACTGTGGTGCAAAGCAAGTTTGCGATGGTTATCGTAGCGGATGCGACGGGCGCGAAAGAGAGCGTCACGGCCTTGAAAGAACGCTTCAAACTGGCCGGCGAAAGGCTCGGCGTGAAGATTTACGCGCAACGCGAAGACCTGTTCCACGCCATGCACCGCATTTAAGCCGGCAGTTTCAAGTTCAAGGTTCAAGGTTAAATGCTTACGTCGCAATAGCTTTGAGAGTGCGCTAAACCGGAATATTTTCGCTCACCGGCTTAATTAAGTAACCCACAATGCAGAAGCCCGCACTTAGTCAAGGGCGTAAAACTTGGCACACTTACGCGCGTGCGTGTTTCTGCAAGATGCTTGGTGGGTCAGGTTATTTTATTCGCGTTACTAAGCGTTATTTCCCCCAACCAAGTCGCTATGGCTATACCTGAAATCTCGCATCGTTGCGCTTTGTGTGGAGCGGCTATTCGCGTCGGAGCGGTTTCGTGTCCTAATTGCGGGCAAGACGAACCAATTGCCGCGCCGCGTTATGAACCCGCGCCCGCCATCGCTGTCACTTTGGCTGACGAACCACTTGAACAAGTTTCACAAGAGGTTGCGCCGCCCGAAGAATTGGCAGTGGAAGAACCCGAAACAGCCAACGACGAATTTGTCGCCGAAGCTGACAACACTGCGACAACTGCCGCTCAAGACCTTGCGCCGGAACTCTCTATCGAGCCGCAAACTATTGAGAATCCAGCGATTGCGCCGCTTGCCCCTGCGCCAACAGTCAAAATCCTAGACGGCCCGCCGCCGGTCTATAAACGCCGCCGCCGCCGTTACCAACCGCCGACCATGAAAGAGCGTCTGGCCCACCGCGTCGAACAACTACGCGGGGCCTCCAAAGACGCCACACGCAAAGTCGCGCCCAAAGTGGAACAACTCCGCGAAACCTCCAACATCGTCCTCGACCGCGCCGACACCGACCCCTCGGCCCGCTTTCTGCTCATCGGCGCACTCCTCACCGCCATTGCCGCCTTCGTCTTTATTGTCAGCTTTTTCTGGGGTTAGGCGGGACAATTTGCCAAATTGTCCTACGGCTGCGCCGCCGCGTTTGCCAATGGCAGCCAGTCCTGTCAGGGACACGCCACTGTTCCTTGTCAACTATCCCTTGTCCACTGGTTTTATAGAAAATAGTGGACAAGGGATAGTTGACAGGGGACAGTTACGCGCTCCGCGTGGCGCGGGTCAAGAGTTTCGTGGTATTCGCATATTAGATGTGCTGGTTCAGTTCTTCAACCAACCTGTGAACGGTTGTCGAAGGGTCGTTTTTCTCCGGCGCAAGCTCCGCGTGAGTTTCAAGCAATCTCTTCGCGTTCCTGATGGCGTCGGGTTGTTTGTCCTTCAGTTCGTCGTAGATGGTTGGACTGTTCTTCTCGTACTTGTGGCCCAGCAATTTGTCCAGCTTTTTGATGTACGAAGAGCGTGACATTGGCGTATTGTAATAATTGAAGTGCAACAGATACCAAAGTTCAAAAGCTTGGTTTGAGTAGGCGATTTTGACGCCTTCTTTGTCGGCCATAGCGAAAGCTTCGTTGAAACGCTCAGGGGTATTCTCATCGCGGTCAAAGACACACCAAATCTGGTCGTATCGCGGGCCTTCTTTGGCTTGCTCTTTGCTTAAATGGAGAGCGAGGCTTACAACATTGACCGTATTATCACCGGCCCCTCTAACTTTGATGGTCGCCGTGCGGACGCGGAAACTGTTGAAATAATTGGGTTCCGTCTTCGCGCCCTCGCACACGATGAGAAACGTCTGTTTCGGTTCGCGCTCATTGACGCGGCGGCGATAGGATTTCGTGCGCTCCCAGGGTTTGCCTCTGTCCGACTTTTTAATCATCTGCGCCGCTCTCCCGTAAATCCAGACTACCGATGAACGGGATAGCCCCATACTTGCCCACGATGTAATTTTTTTCGTAGGAGGCATCGTTCCGCACCTTGTATTCCGCCAACGAATACAAATCCGTCGCGCCGTATTTATCCTTCTCCGTAAACCAAATTTGGTCGCGCCGTAAAAAATTGTTACTCAACAAATTGGTGTCGTGCGTGGTGAAAATAAGTTGCCCACCCTTGTTGTTCTGGGGCGAATTGAAAAGCCTAATGATTGACTGTGTTATCAATGGGTGTAAACGCGCATCTAGTTCATCAATTATCAGTGTTTGTCCTAGCCAAAGGGCAGTGCAGAATTCTCCAGCCGAGGCGATTAGCTTTTTAGTCCCTTCCGATTCCTGCCCATCAAGGTCAAAAATGACCTCGGCGACTGCTTGTTTTTGAGCATCGAATTTTGTGTGGGATGTTTTAATAACTCTTTTTTTCAGACTATCTTGTATTTGCTCCCAGGAACTTTCCCTGGCGAAGTCAGCCCAGGTCTTTTGGCGAACAAATGTACCAAATGTTTTTGTCGGCTGTAAATCTTTCAGAAGTTTGATAGTGTCAGGATTAGTCGAAGTATGCTTTTCAACTATAAGGTCATTTATTGCTAAATCCATCTTTTGGATTAGTGGCAAAATTTTAGGGCCAGGCAACTCATACTTGCTTTCCAAGCGAAGTAAGGTAAGCGAATAATCCCTATCTTCCAAGCCTGACAATATGTCTAGAAACATAAATCTCTCGCGGAGCTTAAGAGATAACTTTCCATTAAATTGGGAAACTACAGATAAAAAGAGCGCATTCTTACGGGTGCGCTCATCAATATCTTTTCCTTCCTTAAATCCGGCACTGTATGAAATTTCGCTGTCTTCCCGTGAAAACAACTCGACCTCTTTCGTTTTAGGCGTATAAAAAAGCCACTCGGAATGCACTTTTTCGGCGTCAACCTCAAAGCCGTAGCGATACTTCACACCTTCTAGCAGAAACACTATTTCAAAAAACGAAGGCGCGTTTTCCGTCTCGGTGCTGAGACGAAATGGTTCAACGGGAATCCGGTCTCCGGCTTGGCTTTCGCGGGCAGAGTTAATCACAAAATCGCGCATGAATTTGAGGGCTTTGACGAGGTTGCTTTTGCCGCTTGCATTTGCCCCGTAGAGGGCCGCGCTTTTGAGGAGGCGCAATTTGGGCGTGGCGGCGAAGGTGTTGTTTTCGTCGAGCGTTTCATCTTTCGCCTTGAGGTTGGCGGCGACCATGCTGAGGGTTACGGGGTCTTTGAATGAGCGGTAGTTGCCCACCGTGAATTGGATTAGCATAAATACCTCAAATGGATAAATAAAAGGCTTATTCGTGAAAATTTCACGAATAAGCCGACTATACGCGCATTGTTGCGGTAAATCTACTAATTGGGTTGCGACACGCGAGACTTCCGTGCGCGTTTCTGCCTTTCATGCCAGGCAACTCGCCAGCATTTCCGCGTCCACGTTGCCGCCGGAGAGGATGACGCCGATGCGTTGTCCGGCGTCGGCGGGCAATTTGCCGTGGAGGAGGGCCGCTGCTGCTGCCGCGCCCGATGGTTCGACCAGTAACTTCATGCGGTACAACAAAAAGCGTATGGTGGCGCGGAGTTCGTCGTCGGTGACGGTGAGGACTTCGGCGGCGGTTTGTTGCAAAATCGGGAAGGTCAACGCGCCGGGCGTTTGCACCAAGAGGCCGTCGGCGATGGAAGGCGAAAGGGTTGTGCGGATGCGTTCGCCTTTCTGGAAAGATTGCTGCGTGTCGTTGGCGGTGTCGGGTTCAACAGGGTAACACTTTATTTCGGGCCGCAGGGCTTTCGCAGCGACGCTCACGCCCGCGAACAGACCGCCACCGCTGCAAGGCGTGAGAATGGCGTCCAAATCCGGCACCTCTTCCAGCAGTTCCAGCCCCGCCGTGCCTTGTCCGGCCATAATCAAATAATCGTCGTAAGGCGGGACGAGGATGCCGCCGGTGCGTTCGCATATTTCGCGGGCGACGGCCTCGCGGTTATTGTTTTCGCGTTCGACCAGGACGACTTCCGCGCCGTAACCGCGTGTGGCGGCGAGTTTGGCGCGGGGCGCGTCCAGGGGCATGACAATCGTGGCTTTCGCGCCCGTCTCACGCGCCGCCAACGCGGTGGCTTGCGCGTGATTGCCCGAAGAAAAGGCCACTACGCCGCGCCCGCGTTCCGCGTCGGTCAGCGACAAAATCTTGTTCATCGCGCCGCGCGCTTTGAAGGCCCCGGCGCGTTGCAGGTTTTCGCACTTGAAGAAAACGCGCCGCCCGCAGGCTTCGTCAAAGGCGCGGGAAGTGAAAACAGGCGTGCGGTGGACGCGGCCCGCGATACGTTGTTGCGCTTCTTGGATAGTTGCTAAGTTAATCATGTCGGCGTTTTAAGTTGGCATCAGGCCAATTTGTTGCAGCATGGCGGCGAAATTCCAGTAGTCGGTTTGGCGGCTGATTTTGCCGTCGTTGAATTCCAGCACCGAGACGCCACGCACAGCAAAGCGTTTGCCCGTTGGCGGCAGCGGCCCCATTTGGCCCAAGTGCGTGCCGCTCATAATCCATTCGGCGTGGCCGGCGTGGCCATCAGCATAAATTGTTTTCATCTCAACGGCAAAGTCGGGAAACGCGATGCTGTTGCGGGCGAGAAAGTGGCGCGCTTCGTCTTGGCCGTGATGCGTGAGACCCAAGGCCACATCTTCATAAACTATCTCAGCCGTAAAGCAAGAGGCAAACAATTCTGCGTCTTGGGTTTCCCAGGCGCGGGCCTCATTTTCCATCAGTTGGCAATTCGGATGCCGGTTCATATACGGTAACTCCTTTTTTAATCTTAAATATCGCCCGAAGCGCGGCGCATTCGTGGGGTTTCCATTTCTGCTGTATCGCGGCCTTCGGCAAGTAGCGGCGCACGGGCCGGTTCGGGCGTGAGCAAATTCGTCGTTTGCTCCGTCACCGAAAATTGCGCGGGACGGGGCGGCAAAGCGTTTATCGGCGCGCCGGATAAAAATGAAGGCGCGGCGCGTTCAGCGAAAGCCGCCGGGCTTTTGTTTTCAGACGGATTGAGCGTGCGGTGCAGTTCCCGGAGGCCCTCGATTAAAGCCCACACGCCAAACGCGCCCCAGAGCGTGCCGAAAATCATAAAGGCTTTGACCAATTTGGGCTTGAACGGCCCCAGCCCCAGAAAATCAATCACCACCATTAAAGCCAAGAGGCTCAAGACCATAACCGCGCCTAAAGTCACATCGCGCCAGCCGGCCCGTGCGCCGCGTGTGAGGCGGTAGATTTCCAGTTCGGGCGCGTCTGCCACCAGAGGCGCGCCGCAACGCCGGCAAAAACGCGAATCGTCGGTTGTTGCCGTACCGCAGGCCACGCAAGCCGCCGCCGCGCCGCTGTACAGCGCCAGGGCCGCAATTGCTTCAGCCTCGCGTTGCAGAGTGTCTTTGTCACCCTCGAAGATGCCCCAGCCGGCAGATTTTAGTTCGTAACTGAAAGTGGCTTGCGTCGCGTTGTGGTTGAGCGGTTTAAGGCCAATCATCAGCTTGGTCGGGTAGTCCAGAGGCTCAAAAGAGCAGGCATACTGCGCCCCGCCGACGGCCCCGCGTTTCGCCAGCAAAGGCTGTTCGCTGATGACTTTATAGCCCAACCGCTCTAAGGCTTGCGGCAAATTCAGCCGCAAAGTTTCGCTATTGGCGGGAATGGTCAAGAATAAATCGTGGTCGCCTTCAATTGCGCCCCCGTTGCTCCAACTGTCTGACATTTGTAGCTCTCCTTATCGTTTTGCCTTAACAGTTTTACTTACGTCATACCTCTTACGCAAGTTTCCTCAATTGAATCCA
>JAYVJN010000093.1:0-3599 GCA_043769325.1 Acidobacteriota bacterium | reverse complement strand
GCACCGATTTCTTCGCTAACAAGTTCTTCCGCAACAACTTCCGGCGCGATTATTTCTTCCGCAACAACTTCCGATGGCGCGGAAATTTCCGGCGCGGCTTCAACCGTCGGCGGCAGCGTGTTGGCCCATCTTTGCAGTTTTCCGCCCAACTCGGCGAGAGCTTCAGGCGTGCTCCAAATGATATTGTGAAAGGCTGCGGGCGCGAAATGCGCCTGCAAATCGCCCTGGCGAAAGCGTTCGGTCAAAGCCTGGTAATCGGCGCGTTTGAGAAAGGCCCGCCCGCCGATAACGGATTTGTCCGGCGCGCCGGGCAAAGGCGCAGAGATAACATATAACCCCGCATGGCAACGCCTGGGCGCAGCGTCGGCGAGTCCCACCGACGCGCAATCCCGGGCGCACAAAGGGCCGGTGCTTTGTAACAGACGGCACAAAGAATTATCGTGCGCCGCAAATTCGCCCGCCGGCCCGCTTTCGTTGACCAAGACCACCGCCGCGCCCGCCGTTTCCGCTAAACGGTTTAACTCCGCGCGCCAAATCGCCGGGGCCGTTGCGTCTGCTTCTGTTGGGGGGGAAAGTGTCATATCACGCTCATTAACCCGCGCCGGGCCACTGTTGCACAATGTTTATACAGCCAATTTGCCCGATATTTCAGAATAGTTCGCGCGTGCCAGGTCAGTACTGATACACTTTCCAGCTAGAAACCAGGCAATAGCGTACCAATGCAGAAACACGCACGAAGTAAGTGTGCCCTTGCGCCCTTACTTCGTGCGGGCTTCTGCATTGCACACTTTCTCATTGGAAAGGGTATGATAAGAAGGCCGCAACGCGGCAGCAGGCAGTAAGAAGCCGCGTTGCGCTAACACAGGCGCGAACCGCCGCCGCCGTCGCGGTCTGCGCCAATGACTTACCGGCTTGCGTCGCCAGTAGCAACATCTGTCTTTTTCTGCTGCCTGCTGCCTACTGCCTACTGGCTTCGTTGTAGCTGCTGTTCCCGCTTCTTCACAACACTTAGGAGAGTAAATATGTTTGCCCTGAACTATCGTATTATTGCTGCAAGTTGTTTTTTATTGGCGTTGCTGCCGGTTTTGACTATCGCGCAGCCAGGCCCGCGTAGAGGCCGTTTGGCATTATTCGCGGCTTTGCGGGAAAAGACGCGGCAATTCACCGCCGCGCCGGAAACACAAGCCGCCGGCCCCGCCGCGCCCGCCGCCGATTTGAACCAGCAAGCCAAGCTCACGGCTTCTGACGGCGCGACTGAAGATTTCTTCGGCAATGCTGTCGTTGAGGGCGATACCGCCGTTGTCGGCGCGTCCGGTTGTGGCGATTTCGGCTGCAAGCGCGGGGCGGTTTATGTTTTCACGCGCAGCGGCGCGACTTGGACGCAGCAACAAAAGCTGCTTGCCGGCGACGGTGTAACGGGCGACGGCTTTGGCTTTGTCGTTGCCATTAGCGGCAACACGCTGGTAGCTTCGGCCCCCGGCAACAATCTGGAGCGCGGGGCGGTTTATGTTTTCACGCGCAACGGGGCGATTTGGACGCAACAGGCCAAATTGACGGCCAGCAACGGGACGGCTTTTGATACGTTTGGCGAGTCCGTTGCAATAAGTGGCGATACGGTGGCCGTCGGCGCGACTAAGGTTGGCAACTCACTGCCAGGCGAGGCTTATTTCTTTACGCGCGCCGGCACGGTCTGGAGCCAGCAGCAGCGTTTCACGCCCGCTATCACGATGAGTAACGACCTGTTCGGCATAGCCGTCGCGGTGAGCGGTGATACGATTGCCATTGGTTCGCCTTTAGAGAATAACGCCGCAGCTTTGCTGGGGGTGATTTACGTTCTGGCGCGAAACGGCAACACTTGGACGCAACAACAGAAACTGGTTTCTACGACCCTGAGCGACTTGGCTTTGGGCGTGTCGGTGGATTTGGAGGGCAATTCACTTATCAGCGGCGCGCTGGGCGGGGCCGAAGGAGGTTTGCAAGAGCGCGGCGCGGCATTGGTTTTTGCGCGCAACGGCGCGGTGTGGACGATGCAAGCCAGGCTAATTGCCAGCGACGGCGAGGCTTTCGACCACCTCGGCACAAGCGTTGCGATTAGCGGCGACACGGCCCTTGTCGGCGCACCGGATAAGAACAACGGCGGCAATATCGGGCAAGGCGCGGCTTATAATTACACGCGCACCGGCGCAACTTGGAACGCGCCGCAAAAATTGCTGGCCGCCGATGGGCGCGGCAACGATGTTTTCGGCAGGTTCGTCAAAGTGAGCGGCACAACGGCAATAATCAGTTCAATTGGCAGCGACATCGGCAACAACCTTGAGCAAGGCGCGGCTTACGTTTACGTCGGCCCGGCAGCCGGCGGGCCGACGCTTGCCATCAACGATATTTCCGTCAACGAAGGCAATAGCGGCACGGTTTTCGCCAGTTTTTCAGTCACTCTTTCAGCCGCCGGCGCACAAGCTGTAACCGTCAATTACGCTACCGCCGACGGCACCGCCAACGCCGGCGGCGATTACGTCGCCACAACGGGGACGCTGACCTTTGCGGCGGGCGAAACTACCAAACTGATTACCGTGACGGTCAACGGTGACACGCAATTTGAACCCAATGAGACATTTTTCGTCAATCTTTCAGGCGTTTCCGGCGGGGCCGTCATCGCCGACCCACAAGGCCAGGCCACGATTTTTAACGACGACCAGGGCTTGCAATTTTCCCAAGCCAATTACACGGTCAATGAAGATGCGCGGAGCGTTTTTCTCACCGTCACGCGCTTGGGCAGCCTTACCCAGACAGTAACGGTTGATTACACAACTAACGACAATCTGGCTTTTGTAGATTGCGCCGTCGTTTCCGGCCAGGCTAACCAACGCTGTGACTATATCTCGCGCAGTGGCGCGCTCACGTTTGTTTCCGGCGTTGCTTCCCGCACCATACAAATTATTGTGCTGGATGATGGTTACGTTGAAGGCAATGAAATTATCGCGCTAACCATGAGCAATCCCGTCGGGGCCAGCCTCGTCGGTTCCGCTACGGCGACCGTCACTATTCAGGATAACGAGTCCTTTCCGCCAACGGTCAACCCGATTGACGATGCGCGTTTCTTTGCCCGCCAGCATTACAACGACTTTCTGGCGCGGCTGGCGGACGCGGCGGGCGAAGATTTTTGGACGGGTGAGATAACCCAATGCGGCGCGGACGCGGCTTGCGTCAATAGCCGTCGCATCGGCGTTTCGGCGGCGTTTTTTGTGGAGCTTGAGTATCAGGAATCGGGCGCGTTCGTCTATCGTTTGTATAAAGCGGCTTACGGCGAGCAAACCCTCTATCGGCCAAATTACGCGCAGTTTCAACCCGATAGGTCACAGGTTGTGGGCGGCGTTTCACTGGAAGCGGGCAAACTCGCTTATGCCAATCTCTTCGCGCAACGCGGCGAATTTGCGGCGCGTTACCCTTTAAGCCAAACACCTGCGCAGTTTGTGGACGCCCTTTTACAGACCGTGCAACAAGGCGCGGGTGTCACTTTCAACGCCGCCGAACGGCAAAACTTTATCAACGACGTGACCGCCAACGGGCGCGGCCTGATGCTGAAAAACCTGGGCGACAAC
>JAYVJN010000092.1:0-5668 GCA_043769325.1 Acidobacteriota bacterium | reverse complement strand
CGTCGCGCCTCGCGCAAGCGTTTAGCCCAATCCATCTCCATTGCCGTTAGTTTCGCATGGCCCGCCAATAATGTAAAAGTTGCGGTTGTTTTGTGTCTGTTTGCCTATTTATGGTTTTGTGTGTACCATAAATTTCATTAGCGCGGATTGCTGGATTCTTAAAATTTTGAATGCTTGTAACAGAGGCGTAAATTATGGAAATGGCACAACTTGAATTCTTTCTGCGGGTAGTTGAGGAAAAGAGTTTTTCCAAAGCGGCAGACCGTGTTTTTCGCACGCAACCGGCGGTGAGCATCGCCATCCGGCGGCTGGAAGAAGAGGTCGGCGCGCCTCTGCTGGACCGTTCGCAAAAATCGCCCATGCTGACCGAAGCGGGCGAAGTAGTTTACGAATACGCGCAACGCATCATTGGTTTGCGCGACAAGGCGCGGCTGGCGGTGGCTGAATTACGCGAACTGCAAAAGGGCCGGGTGCGCATCGGGGCCAACGAAAGCACTTCGCTCTATCTGTTGCCGGACTTGATTTTAGAGTTTCGCGCCCAACATCCTTTGGTCAAAGTGGAGATTCAACGGCAACCTTCCGAACGATTGCCCCGCGAAGCCTTAGACCGCCGCGTGGATTTCGCGCTGATGGCTTACGAACCGAGTGACCGCGACTTGGAGGCGTTTCCCGTGCACACTGACGAACTCGCCCTGATAATGAGCGTCAATCATCGTTTGGCGGGCCGCAAGACGGTTAAAATAGAAGACTTAGGCAGGGAACAGTTCTTGGCGCATAATGTCAAATCGGCTTCGCGCAATAAAGTGGTGGAAACCTTCGCGGCGCACGGCGTACCGCTCAATATCACGCTCGAATTAGCCACCATCGAAACCATTAAGCGTTTTGTGCGCCGTGATTTAGGGCTGGCAATCGTGCCGCGTATGTGCGTCGCGGAAGAACTCGAACGCGGACTGCTGGCAACAGTGCCGGTCAAAGGTTTGAGCTACACGCGCACGCTTTGGGCCACACACCGCAAAGGCGTTACTTTTTCGCACGCCGCCGCCGCTTTTCTCAAACTTTTGCGCGCCTACGCCGACCATCATGTCGCTTGAAAGAAACCGCAAAGCGTCCTTGCGCGACGGGCCTAAGTCGGATAAATTCTCTTAACAATGGCTTTGCGGGCGATACCAGAGATGAAAGATATTGTTGACATTTTAGACCCCTACAAATTACAAGCGACTACGCGGATTCTTGACCGCAACCGTTTGATTGCGCGGGTGGCGATTGCGCGGCGGCAAGGGGCGCGGGTTGTGTTGGCAAACGGCTGTTTCGATATTTTGCACGTCGGCCATGTCCGCTATCTCGAAGCCGCGCGCGCCCTCGGTGATTTGCTGGTCGTAGGCATCAACTCCGATGAGCAGGTGCGCCGGCTAAAAGGGGCCGGGCGGCCCTTCGTCAACGAACGCGAACGCGCCGAAATGATTGCCGCGCTGCGCTCAGTGCATTACGTCACAATTTTCCCCGAACCCACCGTCAGCGAACTGCTGCTTTCCATCAAGCCCGATTACCACGCCAAAGGCACCGATTACACGGCGGAAACCGTGCCGGAACGCAACATCGTCGAATCTTACGGCGGGCGCGTCGCCATCGTCGGCGACCCCAAAGACCATTCTTCTTCCGATTTCGTCGTTAAACTCAACAAATCTACCAAGTGAACTAGATGCGCTAAATCTTGCTTTGTAATTCATGCCAATCTTCTGTGTTTAGCCTTCCCTTGTGCGACCATTCAACAATGCCGCGCCCCGAAATCAGTAAAAGTTGTGGGACGCTTGATACTGGATAAGCACTCAGAATAGCATCGTCAGCAAGCAAAACATTAAACGCTAATTGTTTGTTCCCAAAGAAGTTTTTGGTGTCTGCGAGAGGATCTAAAGAAAGCCCTGTCATCGTTATCTTTTTGCCTTTGGCTTGAGTTGCGATTTCGTTCCATTGGCCTATTTCTTCTTGGCAAGCTGGGCAGTGCGCTGAAAAAATGAAAACAAGTTGTTTATCTGAGCCGTTGTAAATGATATTTGACGGTTGGCCTTGAAGATTAGTGCCAAAGAAGCTAGGCGATAAGTTGCCCGCCTCAAGAGGTGAATTTCGTTTAAGCCGCGTTTTCAAAGCCTCATTTTCCTGAGCTAACGAATGATTGGCCTGAGCTTTGAAAACAAGAAAACCCAGAGCCAGAATTAGCGAAATAAAAAGGATGAAATTGGTCGGGTCAAGCCAAGTAAAAAGCCTTGACTTACGTTCTGGAGATTTAGACGGATTTGAAATTTCCATATTTCCTCTATTTTAATCGGTGGGTTTGGCTTTGCTCTTCTCGGTGGCGATTACGCTACGGCAAAGCATGAGCGTGGCGTAGAGCCTCGGCGGGCGTTTGGCTAACCCGCGCAAGTCGGTCAAAGTCGCCTCAAAGTTATGCTTACCTTGTTGGCAGATAAGTTCGTTAAAGGAGAGTTCCTTAGCGTACATTTCATAGAAAAAGCCAAAGTCGCTGATAATAAGGCTGCGGTAAATCGCCGTTTGTCCGGTGAAGGTTTCTATCCGGTTAGCCTCTTTTACAGCCTCGCGCAATAATTCGGCGGCGCGCACCTGGTCAAATCGGGCATAGACCGCCGCTATTCCCGTAAGCGTGGAGACTTTTTCTTGTCCGGCCTCTAAGGTGCGCGTATTCTGTTCGGCGGCCTGAAGCAATGCGCCGGCTTTGGCCTGGTCTTTAGCCGTGAGACAGGCTGCGGCAATTACGTTGAAAAGATAGGCTTGGCTTACTTTGTCGCTGATTTTTTGCGCCCATTTCTCTGCTTCGGCGGGCTGATTTTTCCGGGCCAGGTCTTCGGCAATATGAAACCGGAGGGCGTTTTTGGCGGCCTCGCGCGTTTTTTCCGACATCCGGCCGGCAATCTCCAACGCCTTTTCATAAAGCCCTTGTAAACGGATGGCGTCGCTGGCAGCGTTAAAGTATTTTTGGTCGCGGCGAGCCTCGTCAGCAGTTTTTTCCGCTTCGTCCAGCATTTGTTCCAATCGGGCCGAAAAGTCTGTCGGAGATTCCTGGCCTGTGCCGGATTGCGCGTCCGTTGCGCGGCCTAGTCGTTCCACCGTAGCGTCTATGGCCTTGCGTTGGTCGGCGGCGATAAAACCGGCTAAAAAGGTTTCCTGTGCGTTTAATTGTTCAAGTAAGGCGGGTTGCCAGGTAGTTGCCGGAAATTTGAGGACTTTGAGCAAATAGAGGTCGCCCGCCGGTTCGTGCGTGAGACGCTGTAAATTTACTGTATAACGATTGGGGTCGGACAGAATTTGCGTGGTTGTTTGTAGAAATTGGACGGCTTGGTTCCGGTTGACGGGTTGCGTCTCAAGCGTAAAGTTATAAGCCCCTAAACGCCCGTTCACTAAGAGCGGTATTCGCGTCGGCGCAAATAAGTAGCCATAGAGCAGCAACAACTCATTAATATCTGTGCCGCGCCGCGCCTGAATGTTTTGCAAGGCCGCTGTAAAGAGCGTTTCGGCCAGTTGTTCGTCTTGTCTTCGGGCTGCCGCGATAAGTAGCGGTGTTTCTGGAAAAACCTGCGCGGCAAAGGATTTTTGCGCCAGCGAGAGCGCAAGCTGTGGATTGTTGTCAATTACTTCGCGGGCTAGTTTTAAGTAAAGCCGCGCCGTTTCCGTCACCGTATTTTTAGTGGCAGAATTTTCATTAGCGGTTGATTCTTGTTGAGTTGCCAGTTTATCAATATAGGTCTGTGTCAGTTTATTGTCGAAACCAGACGCGGCGTGAATGATTTTCCGCGCCAGTGCCGTAAGCTGAGACGCGGCAGACTTATCTTGCGCCATCTCGCGCAGGACGCGCTCAAAGAGTTTATCTAGTGTTGCCTGAGTAACCGCCGGGCGGCTTTTACCCAACAATTCGGCTACCTGTCCGGCTAAATCAACCTGCGTGTTGAGGTCCTCAACCTCAATAATCTCTTGGGCGACTGATTCCAGTACGGGAATAACCGGCAGCGCGGCAATTTTATTACGCGGCGAATTTTTGGCGTCCGGCTTCCTCTGAGCTTGAACAGCCACGCAAAGCCCGAAAACGCCGAGGCCCAAAAGACCATAAATTATGAGGCCAGACAACTTCTTAAACATAATTAAGTAGAGTAGTTAGAGAGAGATAGAGCGAACCCCACCGGGCCGGGAAGGAGTTCGCTCTACCTTGGTTTATTGATTTGCTGGAAGTGCTCTTTGTGATTGCGCTCCGTAGTTTAAGCAGCATTGTGTTGCTACACAACTACCACTGCTCAATATCCCTGTTTGGCCCGTATTAGGAAATGAGCAACTGCATTCCGGCAGAACATGACCGCAGCCTTCGTCTTGAAACGACTCCTTTTGCCACTTTGTCGCCGAAAATAAACCAATAGCAATCACTAAAGAGAGGAATACAAGCGATAATACCAGTTTGCCTTTTGCCACCATAGTTTTGCCTCCGGCTTACTAGGATTTTGGTTTAGGTTGATTGGCTGGGGCTGTAAGAATAAAGCAGCAAGGGCTAGCCGTGCAGGATGGTCCAGCGGTCAGAATTCCATACTGATTGGAATTAGGAAACCGACAGCCACAGATTTCGGTGCTTTTCGTACAATCGCCTCCACCTTCTATTTCAGCTTGACCTTTTATAGTTGGTGTTAGGCCAACGGCGATCACTAAAGCTAGGAATACTAGCGAGAGCAAGAGTTTAGGTGTTTTTGACATGATATTTTCCCTTTCATTTTGGAAGTGATGAGTTAAGGGAAGCAAAATAAGCGTGGGGCAGATGGCTTCTGCTTATATGAAGCCCCTTGTTCGCTTACAGCTAACCAGAGATATAAGCCAAATCTTGGGAGCATTAGCGAGACGCCTCAATAATGCGACCTCCCAAGCTGTTTGAACGGAAACTACGATACTGCTCCCCCCCCCCTCTGTCAAGAGCAAAATTCATTTTTACTTTTCTAACAAAGAGCGCGATAAGCAGGTAAGAGAAAGTATTCCGGCGTTTAGAGTTACGCCTTGAGGCGTGCTTGGCGGCATAAAACTCACGCCTCAAGGCGTAACTCTAACCTTTTCTTATCCGGCGTAACTTTTCCTCACCTGCTTACTGCGGCGAGTCCTGTTATAATGCCAATGAGCGGGCGGGTAAAACGCGAAATTTTCCGCGACTACTTGCTGCCGGCTACTCGTTTTATGAAGTTCGACACCTATTTTCGCGCCTCGTCTTACGCCATGATTGCCGGCGGCGCGTTGGCGTTGGTGGCTTCGGGCGGGGTTGGGCTGTTGTTGACGCTGGTGTGCGTGGCGGCACTGGTGCTGTCGTGGAAATTGGAAGACACGCGCTGGCGACTCTCGGAACGGCTGGGTTTAGCGGTGGTTTTGCTGTCGCTGCCGCTTTTTTACCTGGACTGGAAGTATTTAGCCAGCACCGGATTGGCCCCGGAAAAGGTCGGCGTGACGGCTTTGGCGCACCTGATTCTGTTCCTTTCGGCGGTCAAATTGGTGCAAAACAAAGCTGACCGCGATTGGGTGTTTCTCTACCTTATTTCGTTTTTTGAGGTGTTGTTGGCTGCCGGTTTAAGTATCAGTCCGCTCTTTTTTCTGACGCTCGTAATTTATGTGCTCTGTGCGCTTAACACGATTATTG
>JAYVJN010000091.1:0-5260 GCA_043769325.1 Acidobacteriota bacterium | reverse complement strand
GGAAAACGCTTGCGCCGCGCGCATTAAACTATGCGCCGCATCCGATGAACTAATAGCTTGTTCGTAGAGTTGACCGAAGCTGTGCCAGGCCTGAAAGTTAAACGCGGGTTGCGCCAGCAAAGCATCCGCAGTAGCCCAAGCCGCTTGCAAAGAGCGAACCAGCGCGAGTAATGACTGCGTTTTACCATCCGTCGCCGGCGCGGTCTCGCCTTGCGGCAGCAAGCGCAAAGCCTGACGCAACGCGCCCAGCAGACAATGTCGCGCGATGCGCCCTTCGCGGCTAAAATCGCGTTCGGTCAGGGCGGCGCGTTCGGCATCGGAAAGCGGGTGATTAGGCGTTTGGAAAAAGCTACGCAGAGCCAGCAGCCACAAACCCAGATGGCTATTCGGCCCCGGTAACGCATTCAAATCAGCCTGGTCACGCCCCAGGACGGCGGCATCGGTCACGTTCAATGGTCTCCGCAATATTGGTAAGCTGTTCTAGCGAAAAGAGACGGCGCGATTGTAGCAGTATGCGGGAGGGAAATTCAATGCGGCCTGGCCGTTGCCAAAGCGCCGGCTACCATTGTAACGCGAAATCAACCCGTCGGAAAAGAAAGATTTTGCCCGATTTGGTGATTATGATAAATGCGAATCAGGGGTAGAAACTCACCAGAAACGGAGCGTGTCACGATTGGAGCGCGCCACACGCTTGTCCGCAACGAGCCAAAGGCGAGTAACGCCCGTGCGAAATCAGCTTGGTTTGCGGGCCACGCGCCGCTCCTGCTACTTTTTTCGCGCTCTCGCGCTCATGCGGACAAGGCTGTCCGCGCTCCAGTCGTAAACGTCACGCTTTTAGTGCCAATCGCCGTAGAAACCAGTGTTTAACTCCTGATTCGCATGATAAATATGTCATCAGATGCCGGATAGGTTTATGAATGAACTAACCGAACTGCTCATTGCTACACATAACCAAGGGAAAATCCGCGAATTGCGGGTATTACTGGCAGATTTCCCGTTGCTGCTGCGCGGCCTGGACGAATTTCCCGCCGTGCCGGAAGTCCCCGAAACCGCCGATACTTTTGCCGGTAACGCGGCCCTCAAAGCGCAAGGCTACGCGGTGAGCGCGAATCTTTGGACGCTGGCTGACGATTCGGGCCTCGCGGTTGACGCGCTCAATGGCGCGCCGGGCGTCTATTCGGCCCGTTATGGCGGCGCGGGTTTGTCAGACGCAGACCGCGCGGACTTTTTACTGCAAAAACTGGTTGACGTGCCGCAGCATAAACGCCAGGCGCGGTTCGTCTGCGCGATGGCGGTGGCTAACCCTTTGGGCGAACTTGTCTTTACGGCTAGCGGCGTATGTTCGGGCCACCTCGTTTTTGCGCCCACCGGCGCGGGCGGTTTTGGCTATGACCCAATCTTCGCGCCGGACGGTTACGACAACACATTCGGCGAACTCCCCGCCGCCATTAAAAACACTCTCAGCCACCGCGCCCGCGCCCTCGCCCAAGTGCGCGAGTTTTTAACGAATAAACTGACTTGACCCATGACACAAGGGCGGCTAGAATGCGCGAGGTTTAGGCGTTTTGGCTAAATTCATATCGCGGGGCGTAGCGCAGTCTGGTAGCGCGTCCGGTTTGGGGCCGGAAGGTCGGAGGTTCGAATCCTCTCGCCCCGATTTTCAACTAAAATGGTCGTCATTGATTGTGGCGGCCATTTTCTATATTTGCGGCTTTCCCGTTTGGCGGCTATTCGTTTGCTATACACTTCAAGAAAAAGAATTAGCCACAGAGCGCACTGAGAAGCACAGAGAAAAACCGTAACCTCCTGACTCGGCTTAACCTCTGTGAACTCTGTGTTCTCTGTGGCGAAAATTCTTTTTCTTGAAAGATATATTTAAGGTAACTATATGAAACTGCGTCTTTTCCTCGTTTGCTTGCTGGCTCTTTTCGGTGGTCTGTTCGTCGGCGCATTGGCGCAACAAGTGAAATTCAACCCGCCCGCGCCCGGACGCGAACCAAGCCAGCCGCTTGACGAGGAATACACGGCCAAAATCAGGGAATACACGACGAAGCCGTTTTTCAACTCGCCTTTGACCGATTACCTGCCCAAATCGCCCAACGTGCCGACGCCCAAGGCCGTTTTGGGCGATGTGGCCGGCGCGCCGAATATGTTGCCGTATTCGGAAGAAGTCCATAAGTATATGCGGATGCTGGAGAAAGCCGCGCCGGGCCGGGTCAAAGTGGTCTCCATCGGAACGAGCGAAGAGGGCCGCGAGATGATAGCCGTCGCCATCTCTTCGGAGGCGAACATGGCGCAGATGGAGGCCAACCGCGCCCGTCTCGCGCAGCTTGCCGACCCGCGCACGCTGAAGATGAACGACGCCGAAGCTGAGAAACTCATCGCCTCGACAGTGCCGGTTTATTACCTGACGGGCGCGATTCACTCAACGGAAACCGGCTCGCCGACGGCCCTGATGGAGCTCGCCTATCGTCTTACGGTGGACGAAGCCCCTTACATTAAAGCCATACGCAGCAATGTGATAACACTGATAACGCCGGTGGTGGAGGTGGACGGGCGCAACCGTCTGGTGGATATTTACCGTTGGCACGTCAACAACCCCGGCAAAAACTGGTCGCCACTTTTATATTGGGGCCACTACATCGCGCACGACAATAACCGTGATGCAATGGCCTTGACCTTAAAGCTGACCCGCAACGTCCTCAACACTTATCTAACCCAAAAGCCCATTGTTCTCCACGATTTGCACGAATCCGTCGCGTATCTCTACGACAACACCATCGGCGACACGCCCTATAATTCGTGGGTTGACCCGATTCTGACCAACGAATGGCAACTCATCGGCTGGCATAACGTCAATGAAATGACCAAATACGGGATGCCCGGCGTTTTCGCGCATGGGAATTTTGATACCTGGTCGCCGAGTTATTTGATGTTTATCGCCGCCTCGCACAACGGCATCAGCCGTCTCTACGAAACCTTTGGCAACGGCGGCGCGGACACGCTCGAACGCACCCTGGACGAAGACGACACGGCCCGCACCTGGTACAAACAGAATCCGCCCTTGCCGAAAGCAATGTGGTCGCAACGCAACAATAATAATTATCAGCAGACAGGCATTCTGATTTCGCTTTCGCACGTCGCGGACAACTCTAAGTCTATGCTCCGCAGCTTTTACCTCAAGAGCAAACGCTCCATCCAAAAGCCTGGCGTGGAAGGCCCGGCAGCCTACGTTTTTCCGGCAGATGACCCGCGCCCCGCCGGGCAAGCCGAGCTTTTACGCCTTTTGCAAGACCAGGGCTGCGAGGTTCATCGGGCCACTGTGCCGTTTACCGTTTCGCTTAAAAAAGGCAAAACCACCGAGCAGAAACAGTTTCCGGCGGGCAGTTACGTCTTGCGGATGGATCAGCCATACAGCCGCATCGCGGACATGATGCTGGATTACCAATACTGGAGTCCGCAGGAAAAACAGACGGCTTACGACGACACCGCCTGGACTTTTGGCGAGTTGGGCAACGTGCGCGTCTCTCGCGTGACGGACGCGAAGGCTTTGGACGCGGCACAAGAAAAAATCATCGGGCCGGTCAAGGCGGCGGGCGGCGCGCGCGGCAACGGCGGCACGTTCTTTGCCGTCAACCACAATGCTGACAACTATTTAGTCTCGCTGCGTTACAAATTCCCCAACGCCACAATGCTGGCCGCCGAAGAGCCTTTCGAGGCCGCCGGCCAGAAATTTAATCGCGGTTCGTTTATCATCGGCGGCGTTTCGCGCAACGATTTGGACAAGGCCACACAGGAGTTGGGCCTCACGGCTTACGCCTTGAACGCCGCGCCCAACGTCCCCGCGCATCCGGTCAAAGCGGCCCGCGTCGCCATCATGCACACCTGGTTAGACACCGAACCCGAAGGCTGGTGGCGCATCGCTTTTGACAAATACGCCGTGCCGTTTACCTACATCAGCACGCAAGACGCCGCCAAAGACGCCAATCTGCGTGACAAATACGACGTGATTGTCTTTGCGCCCTTGCGCCGCAACCCGCAAGCCGTCGTGAGCGGTTTGCCGATGTACGGCAACGCGCTGCCCTGGAAAAAGACTGCGGAAACGCCGAACCTCGGCGGCTTTACCGAAACCGACGATATGCGGCCCGGACTCGGTTTGTCGGGCGTGACGAATCTGCAACAGTTTGTTAAGAGTGGCGGACTGTTCCTGACGGCGCAAGAATCGTCCGATTTTGCCGTTACTTTTGGTTTTACGCCAGGCGTTTCAACCGGACGCGGCCAACGCTTGAAAGCACCCGGAACCGCCTTGCGCGTCAAAACGGTGGACGCGCAGAGCCCGATTGCTTACGGTTACAGCGAAGCCACGACGGTTTTTTACTCCGAAGGCCCTTTGTTTAGCGTGAGTAATACTGTTGGCGGACGCGGCGGGCGGCGCGGCGGCGGCGGTGAACGTGCCAGTGGACGCGGCACAGCCGACGACCCCGATTTTGTCACCGGTTTCCCGCCCGCCGAACCCGCGCCCGAAACACCGAACAACGAACTGTGGGAGGCCCCACTTTTGAGCGACGAACAGAAGCGCAATAATTACTACATCATTCCGCCGCAGTATCGTCCCCGCGTGGTCATGCGCTGGGCTGATAACCGCGATTTGTTCGTCTCCGGCTTACTTGAAGGCGGCGGCGAAATGGCCCAACGCCCCGCTGTGATTGATGTGCCGATGGAGCAAGGCCACGTCGTTCTGTTCTCCAACAATCCGATGTGGCGCGGCGAAACGCAGGGCAGCTATTTCATGGTCTTTAACGCGATAATGAACTTCGACCAACTCAACGCGGGCCGCAAGACGGACATGAAGTAAACGGGTAGTTCAAAGTTCCGTGTTCAAAGTTCAAAGGGAAGTTGTGTGGTTTCAAGAAAATAGCTTTTTCAATAAACCGGAGAACTTTGCTCACCTATCTAATGCTGACGGTTTTCTACACGGCGGGAGCGCGGGAATTGGCGCAAGATTGGTTCGGCCCAGAGGTTGCCGACGAACTTCTGGCGCGGGCCGTCGGCGCATTGGACGGCGCGGAAGTTCTTTTCGCGGCGCGGCGCGGTTGGCTCTTCGCTGATATAGCGCACCCGCATTTGCGCGAACAAAAACGCAGCATTCGCCGTGACCGCGACGGCGCGTTATTCATCTACAACCACGAATTTACCAAACGCCACGACGCGCCGCCATACCTCGGCGTCCGGGCTTTGTTGACGCAAATCCAAGCCGCGC
>JAYVJN010000090.1:0-13823 GCA_043769325.1 Acidobacteriota bacterium | reverse complement strand
TTGGCGGTGATTTCGTCAAAAAAGGCGAAGACATCGGGCAGCGCGACTTGGACGATGGCGAGGTGTTCCACGTCGTCGTATTCGCGGTAAACAACTTGTTCCATACCGATTTGGTCGAGTCCGGCTTTGAGGGTTTTAGCCGCGCCGAGGGCGAAGTCTTCGCCGCCGACGCCGATGAAGAAGGGCAGTTTTTTGAGGGCTTCGTTGTCGTAGCCGCGCACGCGCCCGCCGCCGCCGAGGAGCGCGAGGCCGGCCAGTTTGTCGGGCATATTTGAGGCCAGCGCGACGGCCTGCATTGCGCCCATCGAGTGGCCGACGAGGAAGATTTTGTTGCGGTCAATGGGGTATAATTTCGCCAATGATTCGATGAATAACTGCAAACGCGCCGCGTTGGAACCGATGTTGCGCGGGGCCGCGACCAGCCAGCCGCGTTGCAAGGCGAGTTTGGCGACGGCCCCGCGCCCGTAACCGTCAAAGAAAAGATTTTCGCTGCCGCCCGCGCCGTGCAGCGCAATGACAAGCGGTATGGGCTGGCCCGCTTTGGCCGCGTCAGGGACGGCGATGCGCGTGGGCAGAGCGTCCTGTTCGTCTAACCAGAGCGAAAGCCAGAATTGGCCGCCGCGTCCGCCGCCGAGCGCGCTGCGTTTCTGTTTCGCTGCCGCTACAATGCTTTCCGCTTGCTGTAAAAGCTGCGCCGCCGGAAAATTGGTTTCCAAAGTATCCTTATTCGCCAGTTTTTCCAGCAAGCCAACAATGAATTGCGCGGTTTTGCCGTCGGTTCCGGCGGGCATAGCGTCGGCGTCTTTTTTGAGTTGCGCGAGGCGTGGCGCAAGGCGGGCGACGAACGAAACGGTCTGGTCGCTGACCGCTAACAACTTGCCCTGCAAGGTTATCGCAGTGTGCAAAATGTAATCGCCTTCGGGAATGGCGCGTAAGAGAATCGCGGCGGTTTGCGGCGTGTCTTTAACTTCGCCTTGCCAATTGGGAAAGGTTTTACGGTTTGCTACGCCCAATTCCACGCGCACTTGCGCTCCTTCCGGCAGCGCGGACGGCACCGGGTAAAGCCGCTCCAAAGTGAACGGCAACGCCGCGCCGGTTGTGTCCCACAGACGGCTTTCAGGTTTCAGGTAAAGCGACTCGGCCCAGAGCTTGGCGGGTGAGGTGTCGCCGCTTTGCAGCATAAAACGAGCGTTGTCCAGCGCGCGGGCCGCGTCGCCAGGCTGCGCGCTAAAAAACTTAGCCACCGCGCTTTTCAACAAAAACGCAGCCCGTTTGCGCGCCGCCGCGTCTGTGTTGGCATCCCACGCGGCTTCGACAGCGCGTAAACGTTGACCCAACTCAAAGCGTTGTCCGGCGATATTTTGCTGCGAGGCTTCGGCCCGCCGCGCCATATCGCTCTGCGCCCACGCGCCCACACACCAAACCAGACCCGCCAGGGCGAGTGCTTGACACCAGTTTGCTTTTCGCAATGAAATTACCTCTTGATAAAAAATATCACTAAAACATCGGCGGCGCGGGCGGCGGCAAGGCAGCTTGTTCAGCTTCCGTTTGTTTTAACCGACGGCACGCGCCAATGCTATTGAACAGATGGTACAAAGCCAGCCCGTGAATGAGTACGCCAACAATAAGCAGTTCGCCGCTTAAAGCCATTAATGCCAACAGCAACAGCCCGTCCAGCAAATACAACACCGTTCCCAAGACAATAACCCAAAGCTGTCCTTTACCGCCCAAGTAGCCGAACAACGCGAAGACGCCGATGGTGACAAAGCCGACTACCAACGGAATTACTTTGAGCGGGCCTTCCAGTTTAGTGGTAAAAGCATCGAAAATCTGGGTGATGCCCATACCCAAACCGAAGGCCAGGTTTGCGCCTACGAAAGCAATCACGGTGTTGAGGAGCGACAACGCGGCAATCCAATAAAACCAATTTGTGCCGCGCTGTATCGTCCCCATTAACGCGGCTTTCGCAGAATCGTAATAATCCTGGGAAAGTGGAGCCGAGGTCTGGGCCACCGCGTCAGGTGAGATGTTAAGTGATTCCATTAGCAAATATCCTCCATATTGTCAATTATTTAGGCAATTCCCACAGCAACGCTTCATCTTCGCGTGAGCCGGTGGCGAGCCATTTCCCGTTACGGCTGAATGAAATTGGGTAACGGGCGTCAGGCAAATCGGCGACGGGTTTGCCGTCCGTAGCGTTCCAGAGTTTGACGCCTTTGTCGCCAATCGTTACCAAAAACCGTAAATCGGGGCTGAATCCGATGCCCGGCGCGACGTTGCCCGAAGGCGGCAGCGCGTATTTGACCACGCCGGTTTCCACGTCCCAAACAACGCCGAGAGCCTTGCTGCTGTCAGTCGAAGCAGTAGCTATTAGCTTCCCGTCACGGCTAAAAGTGGCGTCGTAGGCTTTACCGATTTTGGGTAAATTGTGTTTGAGTTCGCCCGTCGCCGTGTCCCAAATCTTCGTTGTTTCGGCAATAAAAGTAGCGATATATTTCCCGTCGGGGCTAAACTCAAAGCCGTGAAAGTCATACTCGGCGTGGTTGTTGCCTTCCAGTTGCTTCTTTAATTTGCCCGTTTCAGTGTCCCAAAGTTCAATCGCGCCTTGCAGTTGCATTGTCGCCAGCGTCTTGCCGTCGTAACTGAGCGCAACGACGTAGATGCGTTCGAGGCTGTTAATGATGGTCTGCAAACGGCCCGTCGCGGCGTTCCACAACTTCGGCTGCTTGTCGCCGTTGCAAGTGGCGATAACGCGCCCGTTGCCGCTATAAACGCCTTGTAAATTCAGGACATGGTTGCCGCGTTCGATGATGGCGCGGCCCAAATTGCCTTCCGTGTAATGGTCGAGCGTGGCGGCTTTTTCGCGGCCCGAAACGTCCCACATATCAAGCAAATCGTCCTCGCGTTCGGCTAAGACGAACCTGCCGTCGGGACTGAACGGCACGCGCCCAAAACCTGCTTCAAAGACGCTTGCCAGGCCTGATTTGAACCAACTTTCCGCGTTGCGTTGCCGCCCGGAGAGCGTGGCTTGCAGTTTCCAATCTGCCGTATCCCACAAGCGCACGGCCTTGTCGGTATGGTTGCGCGTGGCGGCGCGTTGCCCGTCGGGGCTAAAGGAAAAACCGCCGATGCCGTCTTTCTTCGCGCCGTCGGGGGCCGTTGCGCCGCCCGTTAAAGTGGCTTTCAAATCGCCGTTGCCCGTGTCGTAAATGTTGAGTGAACGGTCTTTACCGCTTGTCACCAGCCACCGCGCGTCGGGGCTGAACTGCACCAACGCGCCGCGCCGTTTGATACGCGAAGGGCCTTCATAACCAGGCAATTTGCGTTTCAAAGTAACTGCGGGTTGATTCGTTGTTTTGTCTTGCCGGAGTACAGCCGCGCCGCCGGTTGGGGCCGAAACGACAGCGCAGACGACGCCCAGCGCAATGCTGCAAAGGGTGAAAATTCTACGCATTTGACTTGCTCCTTGATTGTCAGTTAGGGCTTAAAGCTTAGTATTGCTTTTAAGCCAAGCTCTAAGTTCCATTTCGATACTGCCTTTCGACAGCCATGATTTTGTCAACGCGGCGTTGGTGGCGCGGTTCGGTTAAATCCGTGCCGAGCCAGGCCGCGACGATGGCGCGCATTTCGGCGGGGGAAATCGTTCCGCTGCCGAGTGTGAGGACGTTTGCGCCGTTGTGTTCACGGGAGTTTTTCGCCAGCGCGACGCTGTAACAAGCCGCCGCACGGACTCCTGAAACTTTGTTGGCGGTCATCGCCGAGCCAATTCCCGCGCCGTCAATAATGATGCCGACATCGGCGTGGCCCTGCGCTACGCACTGCGCTACGGCGTGGGCAAAATCCGGGTAATCTACGGCATCCGTTGAATTTGTGCCGAAATCACGCACGCGCTGGCCCATTTCAGCGAGAATTTTTTTCAACTCTTCTTTTAACGGAAAACCGCCGTGATCCGCGCCGACAGCGACAGTCTTTATTTTGCCTGAACCGCGCCGTTCTTCGCGCCGCACCAGAATGACGCCGTGTTCGCGGACGTAATCCACCGCCGCTGGCGTCAATTTGGCGTTTTCTGCCAGGCGCACCCGCGCGCCACTTTCCAGCCCGCGCAAATCGGCTTCCGTGATAATGGTTTTGGCCGATTCGTCACGGTCAAACTCCGGCGCGGGCGCGGGACTTTGCGGCGCAACGTCAATAAAACGCCCCGTCGGCGCGTTGGCGACGGGTTCCGCGTTGTTCAGAGCGTCGCGCACCAGGGCGCGCACGCGGTCACGAGTAGCGATGTCCATAACTATTGTCGTTCAAACGCGGCCAAATTTGCGTAGCAGTTGAGAAATATGCGCCAAATGATGGTCGTCGTGCTCAGCAGAGAAAAACGCGCCGTCAATCACGCGCATCGGCTGGTCGAGGCGCGGGTGCAACGCAGAGCGGGCGGCAAAATCCTCGCCGGCCTGGGCCAATTTCTCAACAAATCCTTTTCGCGCGGCGCGAAAGGCTGCCAAAATCTCGCCGACGGGCCGGGCGTTGTAGTTGCCGTCCCAGGTGGCGCGGTTTTGCAAATCGGCGGGGCGCAACCTCTCTTGGCCCGCTTCGTAATCTTCCAGACGCCCGCACCAGACCGCTTCCAACTCACAAAGGTGGCCCGCGTGCTCTTTGATTGACCACTTTTCGCCGTCACGCCGCGCAAGCGTTTCGTCAGCGACGCCGGAGACTAACGCCTCCAGGCGCGCCGGTGTGTCGCGCAAACGTTGCAAAATATGGGGATACATTTCCAACGGCAGGTCAAAAGAAAACTCCCGTTCAAACCATTTAGGCTGCATTTTCAACTCCCAATAGTTTGCCGGCGTGGGCTACGACCTTGTTTTGGCTGACCAAGAAATCCACCCGGCCCAAATAAATGCCGCTTTTGCCGACCTGGAAAATAACCGTCTCGCCGCCGCCCGGCTGTTTGGCGATGACTGGCTTTTCCATAAAGGTATGCGTATGGCCGCTGGCGATAAAGTCAATGCCGTCAAGTTGTTCGGCGAGTTGCAGTTCGCCGAAGTCACCCGCCTTGGGGTTAGGGTAATAGCCCAGATGCGAAGCGGCGACGACCATCTGGCACTTCAATTGTTCGCGTAAAAGTTTGACGCCGCCCGTCGCCATCCGCAGCGGGTCGAGCACCTTCACGCCCTTGAAAGATTCCGGCGGGTTTAGCCCTTCTAATTTGATGCCGAAACCGAGAATGCCGATTTTTATGCCGCCCAATTCACGCACTAAATAAGGCTTAACACGCGATTCAAGGGCTGTGCCGCGCACGTCGTAATTGGTGGAAACAAAGTCGAAGTTGGCGAACTTCATCGCCTGGGCCAGAGCCTCCACGCCGTTGTCGAAATCATGGTTGCCGAGCGTCATGGCGTCGTAACCGATGGCAGACATGGCTTTCATCTCCACCTCGCCCTTGTAGAGATTGAAGTAAGGCGTGCCTTGAAAAGCGTCGCCGGCATCTAACAAGAGCGTGTTGGGGCTTTCCTTGCGAATCATTTTGACCAGCGTGGCCCGACGCGCCACGCCGCCCTTGCCCGCGTTTCTGTCGCTGTTCGATAACGGGTCAATCTGCGAGTGTTGGTCGTTCGTGTGCAGAAAAGTGATGAGCGTCTGGCCTTTGCCGGGCTTCAACTCAGGCGTAATAAAGGCTTCCAGCGTCGGCGCAAAGGCGAACGAAGGCCAACCCGACGAAAGCGCGAGACCCGCGCTGCCAAGGAGTGTAGTAGTTAAGAAATCGCGTCGGTTAATCATAGTGAAAATTCAAGATAGCAAATACCAAATACCAGATAAAAACAGCAATGTTCGTTTGCGTGTACCGCTTACTGACAAGATAACTCATGCGGTACGAACAAGTTAATTACTGCTGACTGCTGTTGGCTACGGCAAACTGTTATTAACAGTGGGTAGTGGATAATTGACAGTGGATAGTGAGACGCTCCGCGCTGCCGGCCTTCGCTTGAATTTGGTATCTGGTATTTGCCATTTGGTATTACTGCGGCGGGTCTTTTTCCTCTGCCGCCGGCGCGGTGGTTGATTTACTACGGTCAAGACGGAAACGTCCGTCGCGGGTGCCGCGAATTTCGCGTCCGGCGGCGGTTTCGGCTTTGATGTAGTCAAGCACCGCGTCGCGCAGCGTTAAGTTCAGCGGTTTGATATTCTTACCCTCTTGTAAAACGGTAAAATCGCCGCCCCGTTTGACCAGGTAATCAATCGTAACGATGGTGTAAATACTGGTTGGGTTAATGTCGGCGGCGTTGTTGTAGTCTCCTAAACGAACACTGATGATGATGTTTTTCTTCTCTTCATTGGCGCGGTAAAAAATACGCGCGCCGGATTGAGCGTCACGCCGCGCCACAATCACAGCAAGAAAGCGGCGTAGCTGTTCGCCGGTTAAATCAAGTGAAACCAAAGCGTTATCAAAGGGCAGCAACTCAAATACGTCCAGCGTGGAGATAATGCCCGCCTTGAGGTCGTTTTTGCGAAAGCCGCTGGCATTCGTGACCGCCAAAATTACCTGTTGGCCCGTCACTTTGGCGGCGCGGCTACGCATGGCGTCAGTGACGAAGTTGCCCATAGTGTTGCCGCCCATGCCAAATTTCTGCATATCTTCGGCTAATTTGCCAATGGGTTGCGCCAATTCGCGCACCTTGCCGACGTAAGGCGCAAGCGCGGCTTTGGTCGCCTCGTCTTCGGGCAGATTACTGTCAATCGCCGTTTCGCGGGCTTCCACCTGCATTCTCAGCGGCGGCGGCTTTACGGGGGCCGGTTGAGCCGCTTGCGCAGCGACCAGGCCGCACCACAAAAGGCACAACCCAACGGCGAAAACAATTTGGCGCGTTAATTTCACAACAATTTCACCTATCCAATCTGATGATTGCCAGAGACTTGGTAATTGTAACGCGGCGCACCGCTTAACCCAAGCTCCGGCGCGCTATTTTCCTATTTGACCAGCGCGCGTTCTGAGTTCAAACTTTAGTTTGTGTTTTGCGTAACATAAAGCGCAAACTAAAGTTTGAACTCAGAACAGGGGTCGCCGTCGTTTTGCGCGAAACAGTTACCTGCGTACCTGAAATTAGCTTTACCACCGCATTTGTGAGACACGGACAGGCTTTACACTGAATAATCCTGGGCAGCATAACGGTCACGCCAGGCAGATTCAGCATTGCTAATTGGGGTATTATTTCGTCGCGGTAAGCGGGTTTGAGGTGCATGGCAAAGGCGGCAAAATCGCGTTGGCTCAGTTTTGTCAATTCTTGCGCCAATGAGTTAGACGTGAGATGGCCGGCGTTTTTGGCGAGTTGCGCCAGCCTGTCGGGGAAAGAACACTCCAGAATCACGGCGTCACCCGGTAAACGTATTTGCACGGCGCAAGTATAAACGGAAACTGCCAGGAAGTGAAACAAACTTGCCAAATGCAACGTAATAAATGTGTTAAGCAGGTGAGTAAAAATTATGCCGGATAATAAAAGGTTAGAGTTACGCCTTGAGGCGTGAGCTTTCCGCCGCCCTTCACGCCTCAAGGCGTAACTCTAACCGCCGGAATACGTTCTCTTATCTACTTACCAGACTTTGCAAAGGTTAAATGAGGTCGAAGAATATCGGAGGAACTTCTTATGTTAAAAAAACTCGCAGTGGCGTTATTAATCGCTTTGGCGTGCAGTCTCGCCGCTTTCACACAAGAACCAGCCGCGTTGCCGACGGAAACGCCGGAACCCAAACCCAGCCCGGAACTGGAAAAGAAAGCCCTCAAGTTGCTCGAAAGCGTTGCCACTGATGGGCGTTTGCTCAAACTCGCGGAAAACCGCGTCTATGTGGCGGCGATTACCGCCAATATGTTTTGGACGCGCGATGAAAAACGCGCCCGCAACCTGTTCCGCGATGCCGCCAACGATTTGCTGGCAATGATGAACGAGGGTAAAAATAACAACAACAGCGGGCCGGCTATGATAGTAGGCGGCAGTTTCTCCGGCTTTTCGCAGGTGCGCAACCAGTTTTTGCAGACCGTAGCGCGGCGCGACCCGGAGTTAGCCCTCGACTTGATGCGCAGCACCCGACCACCGAAAGGCGAAGGCGGCATCCTGGACGCTTTTTTCAATCAGGAACGGCAGTTGGAACAGTCTTTGGCGATAGCCGTTATCGCTAAAGACCCGAAAAAGGCGTTACAAATCGCCCGCGAGAGCCTGGCGCAGGGTGTTTCTATGTCCACCATCAATTTCTTAAACAAATTGCGGGACAAAGATAAAGACGCCGCCAAGGAATTCGCCGGCGACATCATCGCCAAACTCAAAACCGAGAATTTCACGCGCAACTTTGAAGCCAGCATCGCCGCGCAGATGTTGTTCCGGCAATTAGCCGCGCCCAATTTGCGCGACGGCTTTGCCGGGCCGGAGCAGCCCGCGCCCAAGCCCTTAGTATTGGACGAAAAGCAGTTGCAAGAGTTGGCGGAATTGGTGGTTAACGCCGCGCTCAACCCTTCACCTTTGAATCCGACGGGCGCGTTGCAGTTAAAACCTTTGTTGCCGGCTCTCGAAAAGATTTTGCCCGAACGCGCGGCGCAACTGAAAGTCAAGATAGCTGAGACGGAAAAGGCTCTGCCGCCCGAAATGCGCCGCCTGATGAACGCCGCCATGAATGCGCAAAGCGGCGAACAAACACCCGAAACCGCGTTTGAACCAGCTAAAGATGTGCCGCCGCAATTGGCTACGGCCCTGCGTAGCCAAGCCGTGAGCAAATTGGTCAACGAAGGCAAATATGACCAGGCCCGACAACTCATCAACGAAAAAACCGAAGGCGCAGAGCGGGAAAATTTGTTGAAGTTGCTGGACAAGGAACGCGCCGGTAAAGCCATCCGCGACGGCCAATTCGATGACGCTAAAAAAATCGCCACGCAAACCGCCAGTGCCGGCGAACGCGCCGCGCTCTTTGCCAAAGTTGCCCAGGCCGCTTTCGCCAAAAAGGATAAAGAGTTGGCAAACAAAGCTTTAGAGGAAGCGTTAGCCGCCGCGCCGCGCTTTCCCGAAAGCTACGACGATATGCGCAATGTCGCCGAAGTAGCCCGCGTCTGCGCCACGATTGCGCCGGAAAAGGCGTTTGATTTACTCGAACCGACAATGGAAGTTTTGAATGAAATACTCAATGCTTCCGCGGTCTTGGAGAAATATGGTCGGCGCGGTAACACCTTCCGCGACGGCGAGTTACGTTTTAGCCGCGCTTTCGGCAACCTGGGCGCGATTACGCAATCAGGCCCGGAAATAGGTTTGCTGGCAAACGCCAACTTTGAACGCGCGCAAACCCTGGTGGGCCGTTTTCGCCGCGACGACGCCCGCCTGTTGGCGCGTCTCGTCCTCGCGCAAGGCATTCTGACCGGCAAATTCGGCCTCATCGGTGAACGCGCGCCGTTTGATTTCGGCGACTCGTCGGAGTTCTTTGTGGGCTAAGATAAATTATCTGCGGAACACGCGAAATACACGGAAAAAGCAGAGGGAGTGGGGAACAGGGGCTAGGGAAGGGGAAGAATCTCTCTGGTTGCCACAAAACTGATGATTAAGCGCGGCCTTCGGCTTTCCATCCCCAACCCCCAACCTCTGTCCCCTATTCCTTGCTTTTTTCCGCGTGTTTCGCGTATTCCGCAGATTTTTGTTTAAGCCCGTTCCGCCATCATTGAAGCGCGTAACAAATAGGCGCGGGCTTTGGCGGGGTCTTGGGCGGCTTCATAGAGTTCGCGGTTGCGCGCTTCGCGGGCGGCGTGTTCGGTAGCGGTCAAGTCCTGGTAATTTTTATTGGTCACGCGCTGCACCAAATCCATCGCCACGCGGCGGCGTGTTGCGGCGTATTCATCGAGTAATTCATCGGATGCGCCCTGCAAGACGGCAATCAAGGCTTGCGCCAGGTGGTGGGCATCGTGAACGCCGCTATTCATACCCATCCCGCCGGTAGGGTTATTGATGTGCGCGGCGTCGCCGGCCAGCACCACGCGCCCGACGCGAAAACGCTCCGTCACCCGCTGATGCACGTTATAAATCCACACGCCTTCGAGGTCGTATTCCGGCGCAGCCCCTAAAAAACGATTGAGGCGGGCGCGTAAATGTTCTTCGCGTTGGACTTCCTGCGCGTCCTCGGTGCTCGTGAGACGAAACACGATGCGCAAAGTGTCGGGCAAACGCATCACGATAACCCACTCGGCGGGGTCGAAAATATAGGCCACCGGCCCCATGTCGGGGAAAAACGGCTGTAAATCCAAATTTGTGCTGACCAGTAAATAGCGGTCTTCATAGGTCAAACCGCTCAGGCCCAGCCCCAAAGATTCGCGCGCGCGGCTTTTCGCGCCGTCGGCCCCAACCGCGTAACGGCCACGAAACACACGCCCTCCGGCGGTTACTTCAACGCCGTCGCCTTTCTCTGTCACGCCGGTAACTTCATGGTTAAACAGAACTTGTCCGTAGCTGCTGGCCTCAATGTGGGGCCGCAAAACGCGCGTCACCAAACTCTGCGGACATTGAAAACGAAACGGGTAAGGCGTGTCGCCGGCGATTAAATCGTAGTTGAAATCGGCCACCAAACGGCGCGTGGAGCGTTCCCAATATTGCAAATTGGGGATGCGCCGGCCCAGCGGCAACACCTGTTCAATCACGCCCCATTCGGCAAACATCTCCAGCGTCGGCGCGTGAAATGTGCTGGCCCGCGCCTCCGTGCTGAGTTCCGGCAAAGCCTCGCAAACTATTGTCCTGACGCCTTTTTGCGTCAACGCGGCAGCCAAAGACAGGCCCACCGGCCCGGCCCCTGAAATAATTACGTCAGCATCAAAGTTATTCATAAAGGTTCTATATCTATAACAATTTAGCGGCGTCAACGTCAACCGGCGAAGGAAAGAAATTATCTGCGGAACACGCGGAACACGCGGAAAAAAGAAAGGAAAAGGGAAAGAGAAAACACAAAGCGCGATGGGCTGTTTTGCGGCTGTGCCGCCCGATGTGCGGCGATGGCTACGCCTCGCCGTAAGGCTTGGCCCCTAAAGTTGCGGCTATGCCGCCGCTTGAGAGGCATAGCCGCAACTTTAGGGGCAAGCTACCGGAAAGGCACAGCCTTTCCGCACATCGGAGCGGCACAGCCACAAAGAGAGTCAAACTTTTTTCCGCGTGTTTCGCGTGTTCCGCAGACTGTTTTCTTCGGGTGAATTGTTGGCTGCGGCTTGAACTCCGCGCGCGGCTGTTGTAATTTGTATCGGATTTAAGACAAATTTCGTGGGAGTGTGAATTTATGACCTTAGCGGCTGATTTAGCGCATAAAACGCTGGCGCGCATCTTGGGGCGTTTTAACCTGCAAGAACATGGCGACCCGTATATGTTGCTGAAAAACCAGATGTCGGGCGATGCGGTGGGGCCTTTGCGGGTGTTTAGTGGAGGGCCGTTGTCCAAATTGGTCTATTGCGGGATGACCGTGCCGTTTATCGGTTTGGACTCGCATATGATTTACGCTTTCACCGCGCCGGAGAGTGCCGTGCCGCATTTTACGCTGGACTCCGTGTGCAACGGCGAGACTTACGCCTTTCACTTGGATTTGACGCCGCGAGTGGATTTGGGTGCGCATCTTGCTTACATTAACGCCGCTTTTGAGCCTTTAACGGAGACTTTCAAGGCCGCCCGCGAATTGGAAGGACTCTCGCCGGCGCACATTTCGCCGCGCCAATACGCGCTGATGTCGCCCTGGATGCTGGTCTATCGCGCCACGCCCGCCGCCTTCGCGCAGATTGACGCTTTTGTTGACAAATATCTTGACCATTGGTTTGCTTTGGTAGAAAACGGCGTGCCGGCGGAAACTTACGCCGATGTCACGCCCGCCGAACGCGCCGCACGCGACCGACGCAACCGCCAAGCCATTTTCGACCCTGAAGTTGACCCCGTTTGGGCGCAGGTTGACCGCCTGGTCGGAACGGAAGTTAGCGCGCGGCAACGCGCTGTGATGGTCAGCCAGACGATTTGACGGTTGGTGGTATCAATTATCAATTATCAGCTATCAATTATTTCGGTACTACAAAATAGTTGATAATTGATAGCTGATAATTGATACCGACGCTCCGCGTGAGACAAGAGGCAAACTTGCGCCGAACCCTACAGCAAAGGAATTATTATGAGTACCCCATCAACCGTCGCCGATAACTTAAAGTCGGTCAAACAGTTAATCGAAGAACGCCCGGACATAGACAACTCGGCGGTCTTTGCGCGTTTGCGCGAGATTCAGGACGCGCTGTGGGCGAAAGTGAGCGGGCGTTTCGCGCTGGAAATTGACGCTTCAACATTGCCTTTGCAGCCTTATCAATCGCTGAGTGGCGAGGCCAAAGGTTCTCTGGCGGGTTTCACCGGGCCGGAGATGGATTGGGCCGTGAAATCGTGGATTGGCAATCCGGCGCGGAGTTTTTGCAATCTGCATATTACGCTTTGGCTGGGGCCGCAGACCCGTGTGCCGCATCTGACCATCGCGTGCGGCACGTTTCCGGTAGTCTTTTTCTATCTGGATTATAACGCCCGTTTGGATGTTCGCGTGCAGCCGGAATACCTCGACAAATACCTCATGCCAGCCAATGAACGCTTTCTCGAACTGCAAGCCGACAAACGGCTTATGCCTTTCATCAGCCGTAGCGCGTTTGTGCGCGAAGCGGTTTCATCAATCGGTTTGAACTTTATTTCGCAACCCGGAACCGAAGGCGTCGTGGAGATTTTTGCGCAGAACGCCCACGAAATGCTTGACCGTTGGCTCAAGTGGGTTGACGAAGCCGAACCCGTGCCGGAAGCCGAACGCGCCGCCCTCGCCGCCAGAGATTTAACCATCCGCCGCAACTTTGCCGAACGCGACCCCGCGAACAATGTCGGTGAAGCCCTCTTTGGCAAAGAAATGACGGCCCGACTCGTGCGCGGACTCTGGGGCGGAGACAGGGATAAAGGATAAAGGCGAAAGGATAAAGGATAAAAAAAATCCGCTTTATCCTTTATCCTTTCGCCTTTATCCTTTCTGTATCGTCCACACTTGCGCGTCGTTTTGGGGGAAAATATAGCGCAGCAGCATTCCGTTTTCATCCAACCAGAATAGTGAGTGTTCGTCGTAGCGTTGGCCCGTGTATTGGTAACGCTGTGCGGCGTAGCTGTGTTTGTTGATGGTTAATTCTTCGGGGCCGAGCAAAACGGCGCGGCGTTGGTCAAAGGTCGGGCGCAAGAGCTTGTCGGTGTCGGTTGGGTTTTCGAGGAAAGGCACGAGAACCGGCGTATCTGCCTGTTGCGCCGCCACTTGCAGAATCGTGGGGCCGAGAAAGACGCGCATCAGCGGCGCAAAGACGGCGTTTTTCGGCAACTCAATTTCATCGCCGGCGGCGTTTGCGCCGTTGACGGTGCGGGTGACTACAACGCGGCGGGCGGTAAATTCATAGACAGCGCGCACCTCGTTTTGATTGCGTAAAACAATCTCGCAACGGCGGCAGCGCAAGCCGTTAAACGGCTCATCGCTCAAGGTTTCCACGCGCAAGGTGGTGCCAAACGCGGTGGCGTCGCGCGTCGTGCGGGTTACTAACAAACCGTCGGCGCGGCGGTGAATGCTCCAAGTCTCGCGCACGCCCGACGCTGCGCCGTTGAGCAGGTATTCGTAAACGCCGGTGGCGAGTTGGGTTTCATCGGTTGATGGCATGGTTCACCCAAGTGGCTTGAAAATAAAGAAGCGGGCGCAAGCGACCCTTCCCGACCTGCCAGGTTAGTAAGCTAAACCTCGTCCTTTAACTACCTGGCAGGTCAGGAAGGGTTGTTTACACCCGCTCTTGG
>JAYVJN010000089.1:0-7953 GCA_043769325.1 Acidobacteriota bacterium | reverse complement strand
CAGCATTCCTTCCAGCGAGAGATAGCCGAGCGTGTCGGCTTCGATGAAGCGGCGCACTTCTTCAACGGAGGCTTGGGCCGCGATGAGTTCGGCGCGCGTTGGCGTGTCCACCCCGTAATAGCAAGGGCTGACCGTCGGCGGGCAACTGATGCGGACGTGGACTTCCTTCGCGCCCGCCTCGCGCACCATGCGGACAATTTTCTGCGAAGTCGTGCCGCGCACCAGCGAATCGTCTATCAAAACGACGCGGCGGCCTTCGATTAAGTGCTTGACCGGGTTCAGTTTGACGCGCACGCCAAACGAACGGATAGACTGTCGCGGTTCGATAAAGGTGCGGCGGACATAGTGGTTGCGCGTGATGCCCATGCGGAATTTCAAACCCGATTGCGCCGCGAAACCAATAGCCGCGCCGACGCCCGAATCTGGCACAGGGATAACGATTTCGGCGTCTGCCGGATGCTCCAACGCGAGTTTTTTGCCCATCTTGTGGCGCGATTCATTGACCGAATGGCCGAAAACCAGCGAATCGGGGCGGGCAAAATAGACGTGTTCAAAAATGCACTGCGAATGTGTCTGCGCGGCGAAAGGGAACGACGAATGTAGCCCGCGCTCATTGATGACAATCATTTCGCCCGGCTGCACGTCGCGGACATATTGCGCCTCGATTAAATCAAAGGCGCACGTCTCGGAAGCCACCACCCAAGCCTCTTTCAAACGCCCCAAAGCCAACGGGCGAAACCCGCGCGGGTCGCGCACGACAATCAATTCCTGCGGCGTCAAAAAGAGTATGGAAAACGCGCCTTCCGTCTCGCGCAAGACTTCGGCGACGGCTTCCGGCACGCTCTTCGCGTGTGACCGCGCCACTTTGTGCAAGATGAGTTCGGTGTCGGAAGTTGAAGAAAAAATCGCGCCGTCGCGTTCCAGTTTGGCGCGTTCTTCTTTGGCGAAAGGCAGGTTTCCGTTGTGGCAGACGGCAATTTTACCGTGTTGGCAAGTGACCAGAAAAGGCTGCGCCTCGCGGATGGTGTTCGCGCCGGCGGTGGAATAGCGGACGTGGCCGATGGCCGCAGCACCGGGCAGACGGTCAAGCCGCGCCTCGTCGAAAACGTCCGGCACGATGCCGCGCGAACGCTCCCAGTGCATCGCGCCCTCGTCCGCCGTGACGATGCCGCAAGCCTCTTGCCCGCGATGCTGCAAAGCGTACAAGCCCAAATACGCCAGCCGCGCCGCCTCTTGATGGTTAAAGACGCCGAAAACGCCACACTCTTCGCGCAATTTGTCGGAAAGAAAGTTCAAGGCCAAATTTGCTCCCGCGCCGTAAGTTGAAAGCTTAACCAATGCTGCGCGTAAAGGCAAAGGGGAACATGGCTTTCCCCGCCGTCTATGGTTGGGCGGGTGGCGGCGCGCTTTGCTTGAGCGTCAAGGTGTGGGTGTCTTGTTTGTTGATTTCATCAAAGTATTGTTTCACCATACCGTAGGCAGTGGGAGGAAAGGTCAGATAGTTCTTCACGCCGGCACCGAAAAAGAAAGTCCGGCGGAGGACTACCGTACCGTTATCTTTCGTCCGCGAAAGCAGCACCTTGTATTGTGAAATCGCGCCGGCCCCCAGCGAAGTCGGGGCTTCAGGGCTCTCCATCTCGTAGCCGGCGGGTAATTTTATCGTTATCTGGTCGTCTTCGGCCCAGGGGTAAGCGAAATAAATTTCATTCGCGCGAGTGCTGCCGGAAAACAGCGCAGTGTTATTGGCCTGAAAAAAAGCCGGCTGGAAAAAGAGCCTTTTGCCGGTGCGCTGGGCGTAACCCGACACGCTGATAGTGTAAGTATAAACCAACGGTTTACTGCTATCGGTAATGTTCTCGATTTTGATGTCGGAGACTTCCGCCGTGCTCAGGCGGGCTTTAATTTCGTTGCGCAAAGCGTCTTCGCGTTCTTTATCGGTCTCTTCGTCAAATGCCTCCTTGCGGCTGGCGGCCCAGTGGCCTGTATAAGCGATACGGACGGTGCCGTTTAGCGTCCCCTCCTCGGTTAAGGTGAGATTGGCAAAGCGGGCTATTTTGGAGCGGTCGGGGCTGCTGATGGGCGTCGGCGCAAAGAGCATCTCGTTCTTGTCGGCGATTAGCACTGGCACGCCTTCTTCTTGCCAGCGCAACATACCAAACTGCAAATGGCGTCCGGCGGGGTCGAAAAAACGCCATTCGTCGCCCACTTTGACGGCGGTGTTATAGCCCGACAGGTATTGATCGTCGGCAAAATTCATGTCGAAGAAAATCTGGTCACGGCTGGAGGTGCGCGTCATGCGCGCGTCGAAACCGGCGGCTTTCGCCAGGGCAACAAATAATTGGTCAATATCCAGGCCGGTGCCGATGCCTTGTTTCAGCGTGTCAGAGGGAGATTTGTTCTTCTTGAAAGCGGTGCGCTGTTCGGGCGTGAGGCCGGAGGCGTCGTCAAAGAGGTCTTTGATTTTCGTCTGGCAGTAAACGTAGAGGCGGCGCAGTTTTTCGTCGGTGTCGGTGGCGTCGCCGAGGGCCTCCTGCGCGGCTTTCTGCACGTCGGCGTTAACCGCCGTCAGGTCTTTGGTTTTGTCGTAGAGTTCGCGTCCGGCGTCGCGCCAGTAAGCCGCGGGGTCGTTTTTGGATTGTTTCGAGTAAAAAATCACCACCCGCGCCCGCACGCTGGCTTCGGGAGGCATCCGCGGCTCTTGCCGAAAGGCCGGCGCATTGGACAAAGTTGCTACATAACTGCCAGGTTTCTTTTTATCAGGTTCAAATTTGAAGCCGTCCGGCATTTGGAAAGGCCAGTAGCGTAACTGGCTGTACTCCGGCGACACGCGGCGGCTGTTTGGTGTGACGTAGCAGGTAATCTTCTGGATGGGCAATTCGCGTTGGAAATCCACCGAAAAGAGACGGAAATATTGATTCGGGAAAACCGTGCGCCAACGGTATTCAATAATTGCGCCTGGTTCGATACCCGGCATCGCAAAGGCGGTGGCAGTTAGTTTGACCCGTTTGGTCTTGGCTTCGGTGGTTTCCAGGATGTCGCTGCTTTTGACCTCAATAATGGTGCCGTCAGGCTTAATAGTGCGCGCGGCGACCTGGCGAATATCAGACTGACCATCAGAATTCTTGCTGTGCTCAATCTTCACGCGGCTGTATAATTCGCGCCCGCGCAACGTGAAAATCTTGATACGAATGTAGTTTTGGCGCACAAAGCCGCCTTCATTGGCGTCATCCGTGTTGATGCGCACTTCCCAGAAAATAGCCTCGGCGTCGGCGTCTTTGTCAATGAGCGGAGTTTTCTGCGCCAGTTCTTCCGGCGTGACGGGTTTCCAATCCTGCGCGAAAGCCGTAACTGCGCCGCAGCCCAAGCCCGACAAACACAAGCAAATATATGTGAGAACACGAGATAGCTTCATAATAAAGGCATTATATCCGTTTCCCTCTAATGTTAGCAAGGTTGCTTCGCGCCACAAAACCTAACTTTGAACTTTGAACTTTGAACTTTGAACCCTACAATGCCAGCCATGAGCGAGACGAAGCGTTTGATTGTCGGCATCACGGGCGCGACGGGGACGATTTTTGGCGTGCGAATGCTGGAGATGCTGCGCGGCGCAGAGGTGGAAACGCATCTGGTGATGAGCAAATGGGCCGCGCGGACGCTCATTCACGAGACGCCTTACCGCGCCGAAGAGGTCGAGGCCCTGGCGACTAAAGTTTATAACCCAAGTGACCAAGGCGCGGCGATTTCGAGCGGTTCGTTTGTCACCCTGGGCATGATTATCGCGCCGTGCAGTATGCGCACGCTGGCGGCGATTGCCAACGGCGTGGGCGATACGCTGGTGCACCGCGCCGCCGACGTTATTCTCAAAGAGCGGCGCAAATTGGTTTTGCTCGTGCGCGAATCGCCCTTTAATGATGTGCATCTGGAAAATATGCTCAAGCTCTCGCGTATGGGCGTTGTGGTGATGCCGCCGATGCCCGCGTTTTACAACCATCCAAACTCAATTGACGATTTAGTGAACCACATCGTCATGCGTTCGCTTGACCAGTTCGGGCTGCACCTGGAACCGATGAGGCGTTGGGACGGTGCCATGGCAACCGATGGCAAGCCGCTCTTCGCATAAAATGTTAAGCAGGTTTTATGAAACTTCAGCGACCTGTCTAAAAGCAACCTTGACAACCGGATAGACAGGTTTCGCCCCCTGCACGTTTGCCCTTTAGACTTATGACCATCTGCCTATGACCGAGCAAGAAACCACCGACCTTTTGCACCGCGAGTGGGACGGCCTGACGCTCAGAGAAAAGCGCGTCCTCGAACGTATCGCGCAGCGCACGCACGTCAGCCGCAACATCAACCACGAATTCGACGACCGGCGCACCTTTGGCGAACGCCTGGCGGATAACATCGCTTCGTTCGGTGGTTCGTGGACTTTCATGTCTATTTTTGCCGGCACGCTGCTCTTTTGGGTAGTGCTGAACTCACTCATTCTGGCGCAACGAAACGCCGCCTTTGACCCGTTCCCCTACATTTTGCTCAACCTGTTTCTTTCGATGTTAGCGTCAATCCAGGCCCCGATAATTATGATGTCGCAGAATCGCCAGTCTGCCAAAGACCGCCTGGACGCGGCCCACGATTACGAAGTCAACCTCAAAGCTGAACTGGAAATCCGCGCCTTGCATGAAAAACTGGACGAACTGCGCGAAATCCGTTGGGCCGAATTAGTCGCCATGCAGCAAGAGCAAATTCGTTTATTGGAGGATTTGCTGGCGCATCGTGCGGCAAACTAAACAAACTTATGAAACTACTGATTTTACTGTTCACCGCCCTTTTGTTTGGCGGCTACGCGGCCACCGCGCGCACCCAAACCAACACCGCTAAACCCGTTGACGCGCAAAAGGTTTACCGCAAAAACTGCGCCACTTGTCACGGCAACGACGGACGCGCTAAAACCTTGAAAGGCAAATTCAAAGGCGCGAAAGATTTAACCAACGCCGCCTGGCAAGCTGCTGTCAGCGACGAACGCATCAGCGACATTATCGCCGTCGGGCAAAACGGCGGGATGCCGGCCTTCGGCAAAAAACTCAGCCAAGACGAGATAACGGCCCTCGTCGGTTATGTGCGCACACTCAAAAAGTAAATCGTGAATCGTAAATCGTGATAAGGAAGAACTGTCTTTGCCTTCTTATCACGATTTACGATTCACGATTTACGGCTTTTATGAACGCTTTACGTTACGAAAACAATCGCTTACACCTCGCCGACATCGCGCCGCCCGCGTCCGACGGCGAGGCTTTGGTGCGCGTGACTTTGACCGGCATCTGCAACACAGACGTGGAAATCGCGCGGGGTTACGCGGGGTTTTCCGGCACGATTGGACATGAGTTTGTCGGCGTAGTTGTTGAGGCGGCTGACCGCAGCATCGTCGGCGAACGAGTGGTGGGCGAAATCAACGCCGGCTGCGGACATTGCGCTTTGTGTCGCGCCGACGACCCGCGCCACTGCCCTGAACGCACCGTCTTGGGCATTCACGGGCGCGACGGCGCGCACGCGGAGTTTCTGCGTTTGCCGGTCATTAATCTTTTCCTTGTGCCGGAGAATGTGCCGGATGAACACGCCGTCTTTGTCGAACCGTTAGCCGCCGCCTACGGCATTTTAGAGCGCGTCAACATTACCAAAGAAGACAAAGTAGCGGTCATTGGCGATGGCAAACTCGGCTTGCTTTGCGCTCAAGCCCTGGTGCTTACGGGCGCGCAAGTCGCGCTCATCGGCAAACATAAAGAGAAGATGGACATCGCCGGACAGCGCGGGTGCGCTACGATTTTATTGGGCGACGCGCAGAAATTGCCGCGAAATTTTGACGTAGTGGTGGAATCTTCGGGACACGCCGGCGGGTTTGAGTTGGCGTTGAATTTGTTGCGCCCGCGCGGCACTCTGGTCTTAAAATCTACTTTTCACGGCGCCACCGGCTTCGATGCCCGCATCGTCGTGGACGAAATCAGCGTCATCGGCTCACGCTGCGGACGGTTCGCGCCCGCATTGGATTTACTGGCACGCGGCGCAGTTGATGTGGGCCGCATGATTAGCGAACAGTTTCCTCTCAGCGCAGGTGTTCAAGCCATGCAACGCGCCCAGGAAAAGGGCGTCCTCAAAGTCCTGCTCAAACCTTAGTAAGTACCTGAGCATAAGTTTTGCAGCACAACGCGGAAGCCCGCACTTAGTCATGGGCGCGGTGGTGGGCCGGACAGACGCCCTTGACTAAGTGCGGGCTTCTGCATTGTGGGTCAACTTATTTTTGACCTGTTACTTAGCGGAATCCAGCAATAAAAGCAATAATCCGGCGGCGCACAAGGCTATAGACTTCAAGAAAAAGAATTGTCTGCGGAACACGCGAAACACACGGAAAAAAGCCGCCAAGTTCGGCCTTTGCTTATTTCCGCGTTTTCTGTGTTTTCCGCAGATCTAAAATTCTTTTTCTTGAAAGATATAGCCGAACTTGGCGCGGCTTTTCTTAGGCGTCCGATTGTGCAAAGGCGGGCGGTTAAGCTAGTATCACGGTTTTTAGCCAAACATGGAAACTGCGACTTTACAAACCGAACTAATTACGCCTTACGGCGGCGCGTTGACGGATTTACTGGCGTCGGACGAGGAACTCGACGCGCTCAAGGCGTACGCCAACCGTTTGCCGTCAACGCAAATCACGGCGCGCGCCGCGTGCGATTTGGAACTGCTGGCGACGGGCGCGTTTTCGCCGCTTTCAGGTTTTATGGGCCGCGCCGATTACGAGCGCGTTCTCGGCGAAATGCGTCTGGTGGACGGCGCGGTTTTTCCCGTTCCCGTGACGCTTGCCGTTGACGTTGCCCCCGAATTGGACAGCGAAATCGCTCTGCGTGACGACCACAACGAATTGCTGGCAGTGTTGCGCGTCGAGGAAATTTACGAGTGGCGGCGCGACGAATTTGCGCGGCAAGCCCTCGGCACAGAGGATTTGCGGCATCCTTTGGTGGCGGAAGCGGCGCGTTGGGGGCGTTTCAATGTGGCGGGGCGTTTGCGCGTGCTGCAACTGCCCAAGCGTAACGATTTCCGCGCTTTACGGCATACACCGGCGCAAGTGCGGGCGCGTCTCGCGCAGATGAACGCGCAGAATGTCGTGGCCTTTCAGACGCGCAACCCGCTCCACCGCGCCCACGAAGAACTGACCAAACGGGCGATGGAAGAAACCGGCGGCGTATTGCTGCTGCATCCCGTCGTTGGACTGACAAAACCCGGCGACGTTGACCATTTCACCCGCGTCCGCACTTACCAAGCCCTCATCAACAACTATTACGACCCGCGCCGCGCTTTGTTGTCACTGTTGCCTTTAGCGATGCGGATGGCCGGCCCGCGCGAGGCCCTGTGGCACGCGATAATTCGCCGCAATTACGGGGCGTCGCATTTCATCGTCGGGCGCGACCACGCGAGTCCGGGCGTTGATTCGCAAGGCAAACCGTTTTACGGCCCCTACGACGCGCAAGAGTTGGTGGAACAATACAGCGCGGAAATCGGCGTCAAGTCCGTGCCGTTTCAAGAGTTGGTTTATTTGCCCGAAGCGCAGAAATACGTCACGGCAGATGAGGCTAACGGCAAGCCCACCTTGAATTTATCCGGCACGCAAGTGCGCGACGAATACCTCAACGCGGGGCGTCCGTTGCCGGCCTGGTTCACGCGGCCCGAAGTCGCGGAAATCTTGGGCGAGAGCTATCCGCCGCGCCATCAGCAAGGCTTTTGCGTCTGGTTCACGGGTTTAAGCGGAGCAGGGAAATCCACCACCGCCGAGGCTTTTGCAGAATTATTGCTCGAAAAGGGACGCCAGACGACGATGCTCGACGGCGATGTCGTGCGCGTGCATCTCTCGCAGGGGCTTGGCTTTTCGCGCGCAGACCGCGACACGAATATCCGTCGCATCGGATTCGTGGCGGC
>JAYVJN010000088.1:0-2756 GCA_043769325.1 Acidobacteriota bacterium | reverse complement strand
GCGCGTGCTGAGGTTGGCCGAAACAACGATGATTTTGTCCTTGACCTCCAGGCCGGCGTAAGGATTGCGGTTTTTGGCTGTCAAGACCCAGCCGTCGCCGGCGTAAACCAGCGGCCCGCTAAAGCCTTCCGAAACCCCGCTCAACATATAAAAATCGGTATTGAGCTTAAAGGTTTTATCGCCGATAACGGCCTTGCTCTGGTCGTTGTCCATCTTGCGGCGGACTAAAGGAAAAGACTGAAAATAGCTGGTGTGGTTTTTGTCGCCGGCGGGTTTCAGGCCCCAACGCGAAAGGTTCATGGCGATAAACCGAGCCGTGATGTCTAAACCTTTGGAGGGCGTGTTGCGGCCCTCCATTTCATCCGAAGCCACAAAAAACAGGTAGTCGCGCATCTCCGCCGCCGTGATTGCCTCGGCGTTTTTGGCCGCCGCCGACACCGGCTTGGCGGGCATGGCGGCTTTGACCGGCTTGGCAGCCTGAGCGAACGCCGCCAGGGGCAACACGCCCGCAAACGCGCACGCTAAGAAAAATTTACGCATAGATTCTCCCAAAAATTAGTTTCACCTCGTCAACGGTTGCAGCGGTGACGAGGTGCCAATACGCAAAGGACGCGCCGAAGGTTTAGCCAAAACCTTACGAACGCGCCCTTTGCTTGGTGGCTGGTTTGGAGACGAGCCAACTCTAAAACGCCGCGCCGCCGGATTCCATTAACGCCCAATTTCGCCGAACCTGGTTGACTTACCGTTTTGCGCCGCCTAAAATTCACGCCGGAGATAAAATCCTAATGAGCGTTAAGGTCAGCGTCAAGCAACTACAAAAAGATTTGCCGGAAATCCTCAATCGCGCAGTAGCGGACAACGATGTTTGCCTTATTGAGCGCAATGGCGAAGACATCGCCGTTATCGTCAGTCTGCGGGAATGGAAACGCCGCACTGTGGGTGCGCGGCTTGACGCGCTCGACACAGCGCAGCGAATGACCGCCAATAAACAAGAACGCGCCGAAGCATTGCTAGACCAAAAGCAATTAACGCGCGACGAAGAAAAAGAACTAGCCGCGCTGCTCAATGAAGCCGACGAAATCATGCTTCGCCGCGCCGCAGCCTTGGACAACTTATGAGCCGCGTCTCGCTCGTTTTGCGTGAACGGATGCGCCTCCGTGCGCGTAACCTCTGTGAATACTGCCTTTCACAGATGAATCTGACCGGACACGATTTCACAATTGACCATATCACTCCTGAAACCGAAGGCGGTTCCGACGATTTCGCCAATCTCTGCCTATGTTGTTTTTGGTGTAACACTTTCAAACAAGCCGTAACTATTCGCACAGACCCACGCACGAACCTTCTCACGCGACTTTTTAACCCGCGCCAAGACCTTTGGCAAGAGCATTTTCGCTGGAGTCCAACCCGAACCCGCATCATTGGGCGCACTGCTGCCGGTAGAGTGACAGTTGACGCGCTACGGCTTAATCGCCCAACATTAGTAACCACTCGGCGCATTTGGGTAAGACATGGTCTGCATCCACCGGAATAAAAGGCATTTAGCCCAAAACCGCTTCCAGCCAGAGATTGGTCTGCTTTTCCGCTACCGAGTTGGCTGCCAAACGCCCGTTAAAGTTATCCAGGTCAACAAAATCAAGCAGTTGATGCGCGTCCACACAGGAATAAACAAACGATTCGCGGCCCGTCTGCGGGTCAACGTGCTTTTGCAGACACGAGGCGCAAATCTCTTTCATCATGCACTGCATCGGCGTATAAATTGTTCCGGTACAAGTGTGTTGCGGGTTCAGATAGGCGGCCAGAGCGCCATGCCGCGCCGCTTTGACCGACGCTAAAAGCTCTGCTCCACCGGAAACGATGATACGGTTGGTATTTGCCAGCGAAAATTCCGACGGGTCAAGTTTTCCCGTCGCGTAAGCCAGCAAAGCCGTCTCAATGTCGCCACGCCAATTCTTGTCGTGCGGGCGTTTGACGGGAACATTTGCGCCGCTTTCAGTCACCCACACGACCTGTGAACAAGCCGCCGCGATTTCGTCGCGGAAATAAGACTCAGACTCGTCGCGGTAGCCGGCGAACCACAGGACACTGCTGTTTTTCTCGCGCATGGCCCGCGCCAGAGGCAGCAAGACCGCGTTGCCAAAGCCTTGCCCGATGAGTACAACCTGTTCATTTACAGGTATTTCCGCCGCGCTGCCGTTCGGCCCCATCAGCACCACGCGCCGGCCCGGTTGCAACTGCGCGGCAATGCGCGACGAGGCCCCGCTTTCTTCCACAACGAGCCGCACCGTGTCGCCGACAGCCTCTACACCCGCCAGCGGAATGCCTTCCATGACCAGACGCGCGCCGTTGACGTTGGGCGCGTCGGTTTCGTAATTTTGCAGTTTGAAAAAGTGTCCGGGCCGGAAGTTTCGCGCCGCCGCCGGAGCGCGGATAGTCAGCGCGACGGTGCGCGGCGTCAGGCGTTCGACGGCCTCGACACGCGCCGTCCAGTGGTCTTCTAAACTTGCGATGAATTGCTTAAACTGTTCTGCGCGTTGCTTTTGTGGCACAAGCGGGGCGTCCGCAAAAAGCGCGGCGATGGCCTTGTAACTGTGTTTGGCAGAGGCCATTGCCTTGACCACATTGCCGGCGTAAGCGGGATGGTCGTCGCCGTAAAAGGTGATAAAACGCCCGTCTTTTTCGTAAGACGTGAACAGACCGCGCCCGCCGGATTGCGTTGGAATCAGGTGAAACGCGCCGTCGCCGTTGCGCGTCGC
>JAYVJN010000087.1:0-2810 GCA_043769325.1 Acidobacteriota bacterium | reverse complement strand
GCCAATTGAGTAACCCGGAAGCGCGGCGACAAGTACAAAATCAAGCGCGGCTTTCATACGGACGCACGCGGCTCAACTTCCGCGAACTGCGTGACACGTCTTTTCTCTTGTCCAACACGGATTTGCCCAACGAACCCTTTTTGCTGAACACGCCGGTTTTCCTGAACTCCACTACGCCTAGCTCGCAACCCTTTGGCCGCAATGTCTTTTACAATCGCCCGCGCAGTCTGCGTAACCCCCAACGCTTCGCCACCACCGAAGAAATACTCGGCCCGGTAGGACAGGTTAATATCGCCGGTTTTAGCCCCGTCGGAGTGGACGTTTTCAACTTCCCGCAAAACCGCGTCAACAATACCTACCAACTCGCAGACAATCTTTCCCTCCGCGCCGGCGCGCACGCTTTCACCTTCGGGGCCGACACGCGGCGCAGCGAATTGAACAGCTTTCTGCCGCGCAATTCGCGTCCGCTCATTACCTTCAACGGTGCGCCACAATTAGAAGTTGTTGGCGCGGGTGTGCGCCTGACCAATCGCCTTATCCGTCCCGAAACCTTTGCGGCTGTTGGGGCCGCCAGTGGTTTCTCGCAAACCTTGGCCGCCGGCGGCGAATCGGCTATCGGGTTGCGCTATTATCAATGGAATTTTTTCGCCCAAGACGAATGGCGCATACGTTCCGGCTTATCTCTGTCTTTTGGTCTGCGTTATGAATACAATACGCCGCCAAGTGAGGCAAACAACCGTATTGAAAGCACTTTTAACGACCCAAACCTCAGCGTTGTGCCTGGTTTGCGCCGTTTCCTGGCGGGCCGCACACGAATTTTCGCGCCCGATAAAAACAATTTCGCGCCACGTCTGGGCTTGGCCTTTTCACCCAATTTATTTGGCCGTGACCGCGCCAGCGTCATTCGCGTGGGCTATGGTTTATTCTACGACCAAATTCTCGGCGCAGTGGTTAGCCAGTCGCGCAATGTCTATCCAACTTACCTGACGCTGGATTTAGCCGGCGGTTTTAGTAATCTTTTATTTGTGCCAGGCAACGGTGTTGGCGGCACAGCCTGCCAGTCAGTTTCGCTGTGTCCCTTTGAATTGATAAACCCGCAAACCGCAACCGCGTCCGGCATTCGACTGACGCAGCCCGGAACGCTTAATACGCTCAACAGCCGCTTGACGCCACAACAAATCTTCAACCTCGGCAATTTTGTCAGCGGTGGCCTAGTGCCAGCGCAAAGCGGATTCGGCGCGACGCTCCCCGCCGCTAATTTGCCAACGCCGTTGGCGCAACAATACTCCATCACTTTTGAGCAACAACTAACTCGCAATATTGCTTTTACGGCGGCCTATGCCGGCACGCAAGGCCGCCATCTATTACGATTTACAACCCCTAATTTGGGGCGCAGTGCTTTGTTTGCTTTCGCCGCCCTAAGTATAAACAGATTGGACGACCCGCTATTTTTCGCCAGCCAGCCTTTTCTTTACGGTTTGACACTGTCGCCGGGCTTTATCAATGTGCGGGGCGACGGCCTCGCCAGTTTCCGGCCTGTTTCCGATGTGGGCGCAATTAACCAATTTGAGACAACGGCTAACTCGGTCTATCATTCCTTGCAAGCGCAAATGCGCGTCCGCGCGCGGAGTTTTAACTTTAACGCCGCTTACACTTTCGCCAGCGCCGAGGACGATGTTTCCGACGTTTTCGACCTGGCCGGAGCGTCTGCTTTGCCGCAAAATAGTTTCAACTTACGCGGTGAACGCGGCCCGGCCAACTTCGACTTGCGACATCGGTTTACTTATTATTTCACCTACGATTTGCCGTTTGGTGGTCTGCAACTCTTTGGCGCGGGCCAGGCGCAGACGGGCTTGCCCTTCACCGTCAACAGCATCTTTGACGTAAATCTGGACGGCAATCTGACCGATAGGCTCAACAGCGTCAACGGCTTAACCGTCACCGGCGAGGGCCGTCAACCCTTGCGCCTGGCCACCGCCAACGCGCAAAGCCTGATTGCCGCCGTCGGGCGCGACGGGCAGGTCGGGCGCAACAGCTTCCGCGCCGGCGGCCTGTTTACGGCAGATGTGGCGGTTTTGAAGAAATGGACTTTTGCCAGACAGCAAAATCTGGCCCTGCGCCTGGAGGTTTTCAACCTCACCAACCGCGCCAACTTCGGCATCCCGGCCCGTTTTCTCGAAGCCCCCGGCTTCGGACGCGCTATTAACACCGCCACGCCCGGACGCCGCGCGCAGGTTTCGCTCAAGTATCTATTTTGAACAACGCTAATCTCAGCGAATGAATTGATGTTAGGACTTACGCAAGAAGTTCAGAGTACAGGCTTTAGCCTGCTCAGGCCGCAGGCTAAAGCCTGTACTCTGAACACTTTCTCGTAAACCTTGCGTAAGTCCTAGATGTGTCATTCTCAACTTGAGTAGGTATTAGTTGTAGGGCTTATTCAAAGTAGGAAAATAACAACAGGCCGCCTCGCTTGAGAAATTTACCTCAACCTAACGCCGGCTGTGATTATCACTTATCAACTATCAATTATCATCTATTATGGCTAAACCGGCGTTGTGACCGTAATAATTGATAAGTGATAGTTGATAAGTGATAGCAAGCGATGTTTTAACCTTACTTTGAATAAGCCCTAGTATTAGTTCGCGCCGTTTTACCGCCGTCTTGACAATTACGCGCCGCCTAAGCACAATGAAGCTTGCTTCCAGTATTTAGGCGGCGTTATCAACCGCTAACTCTTAAATTAAAGAAAGTAGTTAAGTTAAATGCCTCCTGGTGTGTCCCTGGTGCAAGAGACTTGGTTGCCGGAATTG
>JAYVJN010000086.1:0-22024 GCA_043769325.1 Acidobacteriota bacterium | reverse complement strand
AATGTCGCTGATTGTGCCGTTATCCGTCGGCGCGGCGGAAGGCGTGGCGGTTGCGCCGCCGCCGTTCGTGGCAGTGGCGTCGGAATAACCGCCGAGCGCGGGTGGCGTGTTCGCCGTAACCGTGACCGAAATGCTGGCGGTGGTGGTCGCGCCATGTTCGTCCGTAACCCGCAAATCAAAGGTATTATCGCCCGTTGCCGCCGCGCAGGTGGCTTCGATTTGCGCCGCAACCGCGCCGTTGGTATTGGTCAAACCCGTGACGGACAAACCGGATGGGACGTTGGCGGTTGCCACTGTGAGACTGCCCGAAGCCGTGAAATCGTCGTTCAGTGTGGCAAGATTAGCCGCGCTGCCCGCGCTGCCTTGTTGTCGCGGGGCAACGGTTTCGGGAGTAATTGACGGCGGGGTATTGCATTCGCGCAAAAAGATAAAAGCCGCGCCCGCGTTGGCGGTTGCGCCGACTTCGCGCCCATTGGCCCCGGCCACAACCGTGTCGCCGCTGATGGCTACCGCGCCACCGAGTTCGTCATCCGTTGCCGCGCCACTCAGGGCCAGGCTTGCTTCCTGCGTCCAGGCCGCGCCGTTGTAGGCAAAAACAAAAGCGGCCCCCGCGTCCGACACGCCGCTTGGGTCGGCCAACGGCGCGCCCACCAACGCCGTATCCGTCGCCAACGCCACCGACTCGCCAAAGAAATCACCGGCCCCGCCGCCGGTAGCCGTCAACCGCATTTGCTGCGTCCAACTGCCCGCGCTGCGTTGAAAAATATAGGCGGCCCCGGCGTCGCTGTTTCCGCTCACGTCATGCGCTGGCGCGCCAACCAACGCCGTATCGCCTTTAACCGCCACAGATGCGCCAAAGCCCGCGCCGGTCTGTAAATCGGCGGCGGCTAATTTAGCCGCAAAAGCGTAACCCGTTTGCGCGTCTTGCAAATAAACATAAGCCACGCCGACATCAGCGTCCGGGTCCTGGTCGCCCGTATCCGAGCCCACCAGGTAAGTGCCGTTAGCCAACGCGACGGACGAGCCGAAATGGTCGCCGGCCTGCACGTCGCTTTCAACTATGTTGGTGTCAATTATCCAGTTACCGTTGAACAATACGGCGATATAAACGGCCCCGGAATCCACCAACATCGTAGGACGCGACGTTTTTTTGTTGCCCTGGGGCCGGCCTTCTTGCTGCCCGTTATCCGCCAGAGGCGCGCCAATCAACGCGGTATTGCCTTGCAAGGCAACGCTGGCCCCGAATAAATCGCCCGGCGCGGAGTAAAAATCCTGTGGCACCAGGATGGCGATTTCCGTCCAGGTCGCGCCGCTGCGGGAAAAGAAATACGCGCGGCCCTGGTCTGGGAAACGCCCGTTTTTGAAGGGCGCGCCTACCAAAACAGTATCGCCGCTGACGGCTACCGCCGCCCCGAATTGGTCGCCGGCACTGGAGTTGCTGGCGGTAAGTTTGGCCTGTTGCGTCCAGGTGGCCCCGCTCCGCGTAAAGACGTAGGCCGCGCCCGCGTCTTCGTTGCCTTCGATGTCGGCTAAAGGCGCGCCGATAACCGCCGTGTCGCCGTCAATGGCGACGGCAAGCCCTAACCGGTCATCTGCCTGGCCGTCGGCGGCGACGTTCTGCGCTTGTTGCGTCCACACCGCGCCGTTGGCGCAACTTTGGGGACTCGCCGGCTTGCGTTCAAGGGCCAGCGCGCTCCGCAAAGCAGCCATTAAACCCTGTGGCGGCACAGGTTTAGCCACAGTCTGCGACTCTTTCTGTGGCAACGGCGCGACACTGGCGCGACGCCGCGCCGAGACCACCAAACCGCACACGCTCACAGCCAACAAACCGGCAAACGCCAGGCTAAAAATAACTTTACGACGGGAAATCAAACGCATGGTGTGTTCCTTCAGAGGGGCAAGATTTGGAAGTGGGGAGTGGGAAGTAGGGAGTGGGGAGTGGGGAGTGGGGAGTGAGGAGTGGGGAGTGGGGAAAGCGTGTTGGCTAATAGCTTTCTTGTCGAACAAATAACCGAACCAAACACGCGGAGCGTTACTCCCCCACTCCCTTACTCCCCCACTCCCCACTTCCGCTACTGGCATTCGCCGTTATTGCGGGTAACGACGGGGCTAAAGCGGCGTTGGTATTCGGCGGAGGTGACGAAGGCGCAGACCATACCGCGAAAATTCTGCGGTTGCTGGTTGAGGACGCCTAGCCAGAAGTTGAAGCCGGCGGTGTCGGGGTCGCGTTGGAGATAGCCGAAAAACTGCATGAGGACGAAGACGCGGTTGTATTCGCGCTGTTTGAATTGAGCGTTATCCACCACGCGCAGAAGGACTTGCGCCCGCGTCATGGTTTGCGTGGCGAGGCCCAGGATGAGGTTGGCGCGTTCGTCCGGCGCGGGCGCGACGCCGGCGGCGGCAAAGAGCGCGTCAACGTAGGCGTTAGCCGCCATTGAGTCGAAACGGGCGGCAAAGGCGGGCCGGCGCACCCAATCGGCGGCCAAGGCGTTACGCGCCGCGTCGGGGTTGGCGGCCCCGGCGAGGCGGCTCAAATCGGGCGTGAATTCGGCAAATGCCGGCGCGCGTCCATATGAGGCGCGGTACATTTGGGCGACAAAACTGCCCGTGTTTTGAAATTCGAGTTCGATAAAGAACGCGGCGGAAACTTCCACGCGGCGACGGCTGAGACAGGCCAAATCCGCGCCGCAAGAGTTGATTTGCCCCATCCAATAATTGAGGCCCGCCGTGTCCGGTTCGCGGCCCAAAAAGTCGCGGTATTGCTGGCGCGTGAAAAACTCCGCGCCGTCAATGGGGTTCGCGCCGGAATCGTCGTCAATGATGGTCAATGTCGCGTTGGCGCGTTCGTTGAGACGGCTGCCGACGGGATTGCTGAGAGCGATATTGACGGTTTCGTCCGTTTCCAAAACCGTGTCGCTGTTGATGTTAATGGCAAAGGTCTGACTCGTTTCGCCACTGCCGAAAACGAGCGTGCCGTTGGTTGCCGTGTAATCTTCGCCGGCGCGGGCCGTGCCGTCTGCGGTGGCGTAATTGACGCTGGCGGGGTTATCCGTCGTGCCGGTGCGGACAATCGTTATCGTCACCGCGCCGCCGCTTTCCGAACGCGAATAGCTGCCGGCGGAAAGCTGGAAACCGATGGGCGGCGCGACATTGTAGTTGTCAAACGTGGCCGGCCCCGGATTGATGGTTGAACCAAACGTGCCGGAAGCGATTTCCGCGACCAAGCCTTGTACGCCGGCGGGCGGCAGAGAGCGTGAAAGCCGCACCGTCCAGACCGTTGCGTCGGGGCTGGTTTCCAGGTAAATCGTCTGGCTCACCGCGTCATAGCGAAAACGCCAGTAAAGATGCTGCACGGGGTCGTAGGGAATTGAAATGGTATTGTTGACGCCGTTGAAGTTAGCTTGCACCACCAGCATCATCATACCGCCTTCCGTCGGCGCGGCGAGTTGCGCGCCCGCTTGTTGCGGCGCGGCGGTGACGAGAAAACGGGCGAAGTTGTCGCTGTCGCGGCCCACGCTAAAGGCTGTGCCGGCGTTGGCCCCGGTAGCGGGCGCGACAGCTTGCACGCCGATGATGGGCGTCTGCGTCAAATCCAGCGGAATCGCCGAGACGTAACCGCTAAAGCTTTGCCCGTCAACGCCGCTGCGCGGTTGAATCAGCAACACGCCGCCCATACTGCCTTGCGTGACGATGACGCGCGGGTCGAAATTGACCGTGCCCAACGACGAAACGCCCAGATTCCAGCGTTCGCGGTCAATTTGCGGCCCGCCGAAATTGTCGTCGGGCGTCGGCGTGGGCGTCGGATTGGGGACAAATACGCCCGTAAAATTGACGCCGGTAACATCGCCGTTCAGATTGTTGATGGCGCGTTGCGCGGGCGTAAAAGTGTAGCCCGCGCGGGCCGGTGTCGCGGTGTAGTTGCCGTTGACCAGGCCGTTAAAAACATAGTCACCGTTGGAGTTAGCCGTGCGCGTGCTGACGCCGCCCAAACCCGTCAAACTGACGGTGACATTGCTTAACCCCGCGCCGTTGGCGTCCGTCACGCGCCCGCTGATGGCTGTTGTCGAAGGCAAAGGCGTAATGAGAAAAGCGGGCGCGACGGTATCCGCCGAGACATTTACAACCTGTGTCGCGGGCGTAAACGCGCCGCCGGCTTGCGAAGGGTTCAGCGTGTAATTGCCCGCCGCCAGGTTAGTCAAAATATAACGCCCGTCGGCGTCTGTAGTGGCGGGTTGCGCCGTTGAATTGGCCGCAATCAACACGCCTGGCACGCCCGCGCCGCTCTGATTGATGACGCGGCCCGTCAGGTTGAGCGTGGCGAAATCGGCCAGAACAAATGGGTTGGACGGATTAAAACCGCTCACACGCGCACAGACGCGCCGCGCCGCGAAATTGGGGGCCGGGTCGCCGGGCGCGAGAACTGTGCGCTCCGTTGCCGCGCCGTTTTCGTCACGCAACAGCCGTTGGCGGGCAAACGCGAAAACATCGTTCACCGCCGGCGTGTTGAGACAGACGACAACCGGCCCGCTGATGTTCGCCGTTGTCGTCAAGTCAAAGGCTAAACTATTGTTGGTCAAAGAATAACCGTTGGGCAACGAACCCGTGAGCGACGCGCTCTGCGGCGTTAGAGTAGTTGCGCCGGCAGTATCAACCCGCGCGAAAATCACGCTCACATCGCCCAGATTGACCAAGACGTTCGGGCCGGCGGGCGTCGTCGCGGTTTGACTCGTCACGATTTGCTTACAATTGGAAAACGCGGAGGTGTTGCCGTTGGCGTCCGTCGCCGTCGCGGTCATAAATTGTCCGGCGGGAACGGCTGGCGTGACCGGCGCGTTGAAAACCGCCGCGCCGCTTGAGTTGGTCGTCACGGTTGCTTCGCCGGCGAGATGTTCGCCCTGCCCGCAAGCCTCGTTGGAAAAAAGTTGCAGCCGGTAACTCGCGTTCGGCGCGGCGTTTAAGACGCCCTGCGCCCGTGTGCCGGTATTGGTTGTCACCACGACATCCAACGCCGGGGCCGGTTGGTTATTATTGCCGCCGTTGATGAGCGCGATGCCCGCGCCCGTGTTGCTAAAAATAAAGTTGTCAAGAATCCTATTGCTGACACTGCCGTCCACCGTCACGCCGGGGCCGCTGTTGTAAGCGATAGTGTTGCCGGAGCCAAAATTATCCGCGCCGATGAGATTGCCGTTGGCGCGTGAGACAACGACGCCGCCGCCATTATTGGAAAAAAGCGCGCCGCCGCCGCCGATGGTATTGCCCTGCACTCTGGCGTTGAAAGTTTGCCCGATGCCCGCCAAACGCAACCCCGCGCCAGCGTTGCCGCCAATGATGTTGCCGGCTATTCTCGCGTTCGCGGCGGTGACTGAAACGCCGTCGCCACCGTTCGGCAAAGTTGCCGCCACAGACTGCGTAACGCCAATTAAGTTGTTGAATAAATTGTTATTGGCGGCATTAACCAGGACGCCCGCACCGCTGTTGCCGGCAATCAGATTGCTTTGCAATTCGTTATCACGGCCCGCCTCAATGACGATTCCGTTGGCGTTGCCACGCGCCACCGTGCCGCTTGGCTCCACTCCGACAAAATTAAAGTTAAGCACGTTGCCGCTGCTCATAACCCGGATGCCGCTGCCGGAAAAATTGGTAATAGATAAACTGGCAACGCCGCAATTATCGGCCCGCAGCACTAACCCATCAGTATTGCCGGCATTTGCGCCATTGAGCCCGATGCGAGGCAAATTAATGGCTGGCGCAAGAATTCCATCGGGCCGGCTATGTCCGTCAATAACCAGCGACTCGGTGATTTCCGGCAGAGGCGAGAGCAAATTGATGATATGCGGCGCGGGGCCTGGCACATTAAAGCGGATAAATTGCCGTCCAGGTTGGCTGTTCGCCTGGAGTATCAATTGGCGCAAACTGCCGGGGCCGCTGTCGTTAGCGTTGATTGCCACAAGCGCCTTTGGCACCACTTCGCGGCACGGTGAAATCGCCGAAGTATTGCCATTCTCATCAGTTGCGGTGGCCGTGATTTTACGTCCCGGCGCAATGTTGAGTTGGGAACGAGCAGTAAAAGCGGCGTGGCCGTTGGCGTCGGTGGTGATGTTTTGACTAGCTAAAAAATGTTCGGCTTCGTCGCAATCCGCGCTGTCAAAAAGTTCGACGGTAAACGTCCGGTTGGCCGCGCTGTCGAGCGCGCCGTTTATTTCCAGGTCGCCATTGCCCAAACCAAAGGCTATTGCCGCGCTGATAATTTGCGGCGCGGCCTGGTTATTGTTAGCCGTGTCAAGAAAGATAGCCTGGCCGAGATTGGCGTAAATTGAATTGCGGGAAACGCTGTTGCGCGTGCCGCCGTTGCTGATAGCGACGCCGTGCGCCAACGTCAAATCGCCGGGCGTTATCACGAACGGCGCGCCGAAACCGCTATTGTTGCCGTTGGCGATGGTGTTTTCCCAGATATTATTTTGCGACGAAGCCTCAACTCTGACGCCCGTGTTGCCGTTGGGCAAAGGCGCGTTGCCCGCCGCGTTGACTCCGATTTTGTTGCGCCGCACGAAATTAGACCCGCCGCTCTGAAACAAATAAACGGCGTAGCGCACGTTGCCGGCAATCAAATTGCCTTCGTTGGCGTTAATTTGGCTGCCGATGAGATTGCTATGAGCCCCTTGGCGCAGCGCAACGCCGTCAAAGATGTTGCCCAGAGAGGCTGTGCCGGAAGCGTTTGCGCCGATGTAATTGTTCTGAACAGTGTTGTTAGCCGAACCGCTGCCTTCGATAACGAGGCCCGTGATATTGGCCGAAATGACGTTGCGCTGCGTTGCGTCCGCGCCGCCGATAACGCAATTGGCAGAGTTGGTCAACAATACGCCGAAACCGCCGTTGCCCGCCGAGGTGTTGCCGTGAGTGCCGATTAAGTTGCCGTAAACTTCGGCGTTATTCGTGTTTACGAGGCGAATGCCGTGCGCGCCGTTGTTGACGATTTGGTTGTTGCTGAGGCGGATGTTGGTTGCGCCGTTGAGCAGAAGGCCCTCAGCTTGGTTGCCCAAAGGCGTGCGGTTGCCGTTTGTGTCCAGGCCCACGCCTATCACGTTGCCGTAAATGAAGTTAGAGAATTGACTTGCGCCACTAAGCGACACGCCGGCCTCACGGTTGCCGCCAATCAGATTGCCGCCCGCCTGTGTTTGTCCCGCAGCGGACTCATGGCCGATGGAGTTGCCGGATGTGTCTTCCAGCACAACGCCATTTTTATTGCCTTGAATGACGCAACCGCGCACGGCGTTACTGTTGCCGGCACGAAAGACCAAACCATTGCCGCTAAAACCCGCTATACGCAGACCCAAGATAAAGGTGTTGCCGGCGGAAATCGTTAAGCCGTCGGCGTTTGCGCCCGCCTCCGTGCCGTTTATTTCCACCACCGGCACAGGCCCCGCGCCACCCGCCGGCACAGCGTCCAGCGTGAGCGCGCCCGTCACTTCCGGCAACGGCGCGGTTAAAGCGATGCGTTGCAAACCGCTCCCGCCCAGGCTGAAAACCACCGTGTCCGCGCCCGGCGTGGCGTTGGCGTCCAGGATGGCCTGGCGCAGACTGCCGGGGCCGGCGTCGTTCGTGTTGTTGACGGTGAAAATCTGTCCGGGGTGGTCTTCGGCGGGAATTGTCGGGGTCAAAACCGCGTTGTGGCTGGCGGCGCGGCGCAAACCGAAAGCAGAGCAGGCCACAACCAGGGCCAACGCTACCCAGATGCCGCGTGGCAAGCGATAGGCAAACATAGCGGATATTTCCTTATGAGTGTTGGACGATTTTTAACGCCGGAGGCGGCGCACAAATCGAAGGGGCATGAATCTTACGAGGTAATGGCAGAAGCAGAAATGGGCGCGACGGCTATTTTTCTGCAACTAAAAGTAAAAACTTTGTTGCGCTCAGACAGCCGCCTTTGTAATAATAGTAGAGTTTAAGATTGTTAAGCAACCTTAAACTTTAACTTTCGCAACATTTTCCCAACCCCGCGCTCCAAAGTTTCCCAATCCGCCCCAAAGTTATGCGACATAATCACTCTGCTTTTACGCGCCTTTCGGCCCGTCTCTTGTTTGCCGTTTTCGCCCTGTTGCTGTGCTTCTCCGCCGTCTTCGCGCAAGACACCGTGACCGGCGCGTTTGAAGGCACGGTCACGGATACTTACACCGGTGAATCCATTGCCGGGGCCGAGATTGAGATTTTCAACCGCGAGACGCGGCTCTTTATCGCCAAAAAGTCGAACGCGCAGGGCCGTTTCTTTCAGGGCTTGCTCGCGCCGGGCGTCTATACGATTCGCGTCTATGCGCCGGGCTACAACCCGCGCGAAGTAGAGCAGAGGCTATTTATCGCCCGCACCGGCGAAGTTGTGCCCGTGCCGGTTTCGCTGGAACCCGCCACGCAAGCCAACCCCGCGCCGCTACCAACAGGGCCGACAAATCACCCGAATCCGGGCGCGAAACGGGCTTTGACCGCCAAAGACACCAACATCCGCGCCGCCACCAACGCCCGCGACGCCAGCAATTCCGGTTCATTTACCGATGGCGCGGTTGATAAATTGCCGCTCGGAAGTTCCACGACGACGCGCAGTTTCGACGAATTAACTCTTTTATTACCGGGGGTTGCGCCGCCGCCGCCGACTTTGGGCAACGGCGCGGGGCCGGGACAAGGCGCGGGCGTAGGTTCGGCGGGACAGTTTGCGGTCAACGGCTTGCGTTCACGCGGCAACAATTTCACGGTGGACGGTTCGGACAATAACGACGAAGACATCGGCGTCCGGCGGCAAGGCTTTCTCGCGCTCACGCCGCAATCGGTTGAATCCATCCGCGAATATCAGGCCATCACGTCTTTGGCCCCGGCGCGTTTCGGGCGCAATCTGGGGGCGCAGGTCAACGCCGTTTCGCGTTCCGGCGGCAACCGGTTTCACGGCGGCGTTTACGGCTTTTTCAACGACAACAAATTCAACGCCCGCAACTTTTTCGACACCACCAACGGCAACGCCGCCACTGCACAAAACGCCGTCATCGGACGTAATTTAGTTTTTGATGCCAACACATTCAACTTTAACGCTTTAGACGGACGCCCGCTCATATCGCGCAACGGCAGCGGCGGCGAAGATTCTTCAACCTTCACGCAAGGCGGTTTCACTTTCGGCGGCCCGATTGGTAAAAAACGGACGTTTTTCTTCGTCTCCGGCGAACAGCAATTCCTCAACGCCGTCCGCGAAGCCAGTTTCGCCGTGCCGACCATTGCCCAACGCGGCGTCTTTGGCACGGGCGCAAACGGTTTGTTTGCCAACCCTTACCTTAACCGCCCCGCGTTCGCTTTCCCAACGACTCAGCAGGGCGACGCGATTTTCAGCCTATATCCTTTTGCCAACAACACTAACGGCGTCTATGGTGCAAACACCTACACGCAGACCCTGCCCGCCAGTGGACGCGGCGCGATTTACTCTGCCAAAATTGACCGCCAATTTGCGTTAGGCCAACGCCAGCAATCATTTACGGGCCGTTACAATTTCACCCAAGACCGCCGCGTTTTGCCCGTCACCGGCGGCGCGATTTTCTCCTCCTTGCAGCCGCGCACGCGCACGCAGAATCTGTCATTATTCCTCAACAGCGAACTCAACGCGCCCAACGCCGCCACACAAATCTACCACCAACTACGCGCCAGCTACGGGCGCACCCGTTTGGTTTTCGATGAAGCCCGCGACCAATCTTATATGGTCAATAGCAGCCGTTTCCCTAACGAAAAGTTTCTCTTGAACGCGCCGCTCATTGCCAACCGCACGCTGCCCTTCCTCGACTTTGCAAATCCTAATAACTGCCCAACCCCAACCGGCGCAGTCTTTAATGCCTGTATCCGGCCCAACCCAAACCCGTCCGTTTTTCTGCAAACCGGCCTGACGGCGGAAGACTTGCTCGGCCCCGTCGGGCAAGTAAATATCGCGGGTTACAGCCCCGTCGGGGTTGATGTTTTCAACTTCCCGCAACGCCGCGTCAACAACACTTACCAACTCGCCGACGATTTAACCATCCGGCGCGGTTCGCACACTCTGGTTTTCGGCGCAGACACGCGGCGCAGCGAATTGAACAGCGATTTGCCGCGCAACTCACGCCCGCTCATCACTTTCCAGGGCGCGCCCGAAGTCCGCGCCAACGCCGACGGCAGCCTCGGCTTTAACGGCAACTTTGTCCGTCCGACGGATTTGGCGTCCGCCGCCGCCGCCAGCGGATTCTTCCAAACCCTGACCAACGGCAGCGACGCGGCCCTCAATCTGCGTTATTACCAACTCAACTTTTTCGCCCAAGACGATTGGCGCATCCGGCCTAACTTGTCGCTTTCCTTCGGTTTACGCTACGAATACAACACGCCCGTCGCGGAATCGGCGCGGCGCGTGGAAAATAGTTTCAACGACCCGAATCTGTCGCTTGTGCCGGGCCTGAGCAACTTTATTGACGGACGGACACGCGCCTACGAAGCTGACCGCAACAACTTCGCGCCCCGCGTTTCGCTGGCCTGGTCACCCGACAAAAAACGCCAAACCGTTATCCGTCTAGGTTACGGCGTCTATTACGACCAAATTCTCGGCGCGGTGGTCAGCCAATCGCGCAACACGTTTCCGCGCTTCGTCAACGTCAATGTCGCGGGCGGCGGCGGCAGCGTTTTTGTTACGCAACCGCTCAATCTGCTGAACCCTTCGCTCAACCCCGTCTTGGTGCAACCAGGCACGCTAAACCGCCTGAATCCAAATATTTCGCTGGCTGACCAAATCGCGCAAATCAACCTTATCGCCCGCGCCGGCGGCGTGTTACCCGCCGCCAGCGGCATCGAAGCCACCTTGCCCGCGCGTAATTTGCCAACGCCTTTCGCGCATCAATACACGCTTGGCGTCGAACGCGAATTTACGCCCAATTTTGCCGTCTCAGCCGCTTATGTAGGCACGCAAGGCGACAATCTGCTGCGCTTTACCACGCCCAACCTCGGTTCCAACGCCGTGCTCGCGCTGCTCGGTTTTAGTTCCACCGTTGCTGAAGTTCCCAACCGTTTCCAGCCCAGTTTCTTTGGTTTGGCCCTCGCGCCCGGTTCGCGTTTTTCCACCGACGGTTCGCTCATCACGGGCGGGCGTCCGGTGGCGGGCGTGGGCGGCGTGAGCGTCTTTGCAAGCTCCGGCGCGTCGCGTTATGACAGCCTGCAAGTGCAAGCGCGTGGACGCTTCTCTCGTTCGCTGCAATTCCAGACGGCCTACACTTTCAGCCGCGCCCTCGACAATGTTTCCGACGTTTTCGACCTCGCGGGTTCGTCCGCTTTGCCGCAAAACAGCCTGACTTTCGCGGGCGAACGCGCCGCCGCCAACTTCGACGCCCGCCAGCGTTTCGCCTATCAATTTATCTACGACGCGCCGGCGCAATTCTCCAACCAGTTTCTGCAAGCGATTTTCAGCAATCTGCAACTCGCCGGCACGGGCTATTACCAGACCGGCACGCCTTTTACGGTCAACAGCATCTACGACGTGAACCTCGACGGCAACCTGACCGACAGGTTAAACTCAACCGACGGAATAGTTGTGACGAATGACCGCCGCCAGCCTTTGCGCCTCACGGTTGACCCGCGCACGCTGCTGGCCGGCATCGGGCAAGACGGCGCGATTGGGCGCAACTCGTTCCGTGCGGGTTCGCTGATGGAAATCAACCTAGCCCTCGTCAAGCCCTTCTCTTTCACCGAACGCCACACGCTGCAACTCCGCGTAGAAGTCTTCAACCTCTTCAACCGCAGCAACTTCGGCGTGCCGGTGCGCTTCCTCGAAGCCCCCAATTTCGGCCAGGCAACGGACACGCTAACACCGGGACGCCGCGTGCAGATTGTCTTGAAATATAATTTTTAGAGCAAAGGCCGCAACGCGGCAGTGGGCAGTGGGCAGTTAAGTAGGCAAGCTAAAGTTTTGTAACATAATGCAGAAGCCCGCACGAAGTAAGGGCGAATGGCACACTTACTTTGTAACATAATGCAGAAGCCCGCACGAAGTAAGGGCGAATGGCACACTTACGCGCGTGCGTGTTTCCGCATTATCATTATCCTACAAAACATATGCGGATTCGCTTAATCGGCGTTTTGTTTAAGTTCGGCTTCTATTTCGGCGCGGGCTTCTTGTTCCAGGCGGGCGGCTTCCAGCGCAAGCGGCAATTGCGCGCCAGAGACGCTGAGGCGTTCGAGGGCGCGGCTGGTGTCGCTCCAATTGGCCCCGCGTTGGGCGGCGGCTTCGATGGTTTGTAAGCGGAGTTTGGCGTTGGCCTGGTGTTCTTCGCCGGCGCGTAAATCTTGCGTTAGCCGCGTTTTGTCGGCGGTCAAATCAACTCTTAGCGCAGAAGTGTCTGTTTCTTTGAGGTAGCTTAGTTTACTGAGGCGTTGGTCAACTTGGCGCAGACTGGTTTTCGTGTGCGCGACAACGTGTGTGGCGGTCAGACGCATCGCCAGCGTTTCGCGGTAAGCGTCGGCCAACAAAGGGTCTTGGGCGTCCATCGCTTTCAGGGCTTTGCGTTCTTGCGTGGTCAATTCATTGATAAACCAAGCCAGTTCACTGGTTTTCACACCATCGGCGGCCAACCTTTGACGTATTTTCTTCGTCCATCTGCTGCGGTAAAACAGTAGCAAAATAGTGGTCAGCAAACCCGCCACCGCGCCGATACCGAGCGCGAGTATTGCCAACAAAACCCAAAAAGCCGCTTCAGCTAACAGAAACGAGAGGACGAATAAGATTATCGGCGCGGGCAGCGCAACTACGAAAAACGCCAGCCAGGGCGCCACGCGCAACATCCGCGCCCAGCGTAGTTCGCTTTTGCTCAAGGTTTGGCCGGGCGCGGCGGCGGTTAATAAATCGCGTGTTTCCTGTAATTGGTTGATGGCGTCCAAAATATGCGTTTCCCTTCCTGGCGACGGCGTACTATAATACGGGAACTTGGCCCGATTCAGCTATGGGAGCCGCCATTTATGAGACTATTTGTCTGCCGTTTTGGTTTATTGCTTGCGTTGGCGTTGTTTTTGACGGCGGGCCTGGCGGCGCAACCCAGCGTCATCGCCGCCGATAGCGGACGCGACGTGCGCATTGACCGACGCCACGCGCAAGGCCCGGTGCAGCCCGTGACCATTCCCATTACGGTGCGTTGGCGCGACAAAAACAACCAGTCGGAATTGCTTGACCTTAGTAAGTTGCAGATTTTAGAAGACAACGACCCGCAAGAAGTGGTCTCCATTCGCGCCGTCGGCACCTCCGACCCGCTCTATCTGGCGATTCTTATTCAGGACGATGTGGTTTCTTCCATCGGCAACGAACTGCGCGGCTTAAAAGAGTTCATCCAGCGTCTGCCGACGGGTTCCAAAGTGATGATTGGCTATCTCCGCAGCGGTTCTTTGCAAGTGCGGCAAAAATTCACCAGCGAACCCGATAAAGCCGCGAAAGCCTTGCGGATACCCACCGGACAGGCCGGCAACGCGCCTTATAACCCTTACGTTCAGGTTTTGGAAGCCTTGAAAAAGTTTGACGCGCAACCTAAGGGCCGCCGCGCCATTCTGTTGGTTTCCGACGGCGTGGATATTGCGCGTGGCGTGACCGATTCTTCGCCCAGCCAAAGTATTGACCTGCAACGCGCCATTGATTCGGCGCAACGCCGCAGCGTGGCGGTTTATTCCATTTACGCGCCGACCAGCGCGGTAGCCGGTAACGGGGCTTCATTGCTGACGAGTAACGGACAAGGTTCGCTCAACCGCCTGAGCGACGAAACCGGTGGCCGCGCCTTCTTTCAAGGCACGGGCGCGCCTGTAAGTTTCGACCCGTTCCTCAAGGAAACCGCCCTGCTCTTTCGCAGCCAACTCGCGCTAACTTATCTTTCGACACACCTTAAAAAAGGGTTCCACCGCATCAAAATCATCCCCGGCAATCCTGCGCTAACCATCGAACACCCCGCCGGTTACACGCGCTGAGTCCGCAGCCAAAGTAGGCAGATGGCATTTACTGCCTACTGGACGGTAGCGGGCAGCAATGAGCCGCGCGAGTCTGAGGCCAGGGCCTGGCGGTCATCATCAACTGCGCCAATCATGCCGTGAAAGTGGATTTCCGTGCCGTCCAAGACGAGTAAAATGTCGCCCGGGCCGTACCACATATCCGTTAGTTTGAAACGCACGACGGTAGCGATGCCGTTGTTCTGTTCCACCGTCTCAAACTCGAAATCTTCGGCCCCGACTGCGTAAGTTTTAGAACTGAGCGAGGCTTGTTGTTGTTCTGCCATAAAAAATCTCCTTGCGCGGCAGAAACACGACCGTAAGGGAGTGTGTCCGCGTTGTTTTATTTCAGGCGGCAGTTTTTTTGCACGCGAGACTTCCGTGCGCGTTTCTGCCTTACCGTAGTTATAGCCCACGCGCTGTGATTCAACAAACGGCGGCGCGTGTTGTATAAACAGAGGCATGACGAACCCGCTTCAACGCCTGCCGCCAATCATTGCCGCGCTGCAAAGGGAATATCCCGATGCGCATTGCGCTTTGCGCCACTCCAATCCGCTGGAACTGCTCATCGCCACGATTCTCTCGGCGCAATGCACGGATGAGCGCGTGAATATCGTGACCGCCAATCTTTTTCGCAAATACCGCGCCCCGCAGGACTATTTGAGTGTTGACCAGACGGAACTTGAACGCGATATTCACTCCACCGGATTCTTTCGCAACAAAGCCAAGAACATACAGGGCGCGTGCCGTGTGATGTTAGAAAAGTTCAACGGCGAAGTGCCGCAGACGATGGAGGAATTGCTCGAATTGCCGGGCGTGGCGCGTAAAACCGCCAACGTCGTCATGGGTAACGCCTTTGGGATAGCGTCCGGCGTCGTCGTGGATACCCACGTCTCGCGCATTAGCCAGTTGCTGCAACTAACAAGCGAAACCACACCCGAAAAAATCGAACGCGACCTGAGCAAACTCGTCCCGCACGAACACTGGATAATGTTTCCCCACTGGATAATCTTTCACGGGCGCGCCGTCTGCAAAGCCCGCCGCCCCGCCTGTGACAAATGCGTGTTAGAAGTCCTTTGCCCTTCTTCAATTTTGCGGGCCGGCAGCTAATCTTATTAGGGCTTATCGGAATTTGGCGGCGAATCTTCCAACCATTTGCGCGTTACGTCGCACCACAGGGCGAGTCCGCGCCAGGTGCCGTATCTTTCGTAATGCGCGGCAATCTGTTTATCATCGCAGGGCTGCCCGTTGTGGCGTAAGTTGTAGAATTGCGGGCGCACCCAAGAATCCAGCGTGAGGCCGTCGTAACGCCCGACCAGTTTGAGCAGGTTTTCCGCCGCGTAATCGCCCACGCCTTTGACTTGCTTCATGGCGCGTTTCAGCTTGTTCGTGGACAACGCGGAGTTGAGCCAGCTTTCCACGTCCAACTCGCCCGCCAGAATGCGCTGCGCCAGTTCCGGGAAATAGGGCGCGCGATAACCGGCGCGAACTACTTCACGGTAAAAGGCTTCGGGTTGCGCGGCGATTGCTGCGGGCGTAGGAAAGGCGCGGCGTCCATCGTCGCTTTCCGCGCCCAACGTCACCAAACCCGCCACCATCTTTTTCGTCGCGCCCCAAGAGCAATTGGTCGTGCAAATCGTCTTGACCAAATCCTCAAAAACATCGGGGCCGCGCAACAGACGCCCCGCGCCCGCCGAAGCGACCCAAGACAAATTCGCGTCGGTTGCGGTCAGCGCGTAAAATTCAGCCAAATCATCGTCAAGGCGAAAAATATGGCCGACGCCGTGTTTGAGCCGCGTTTGCGCCGCACGGCTTAACTCGTTGGATAATATCACTTTGAGCGCGCCCTTCCCTTCGCTAATAACGGCGGTTACGGGCCTTTCCGCGCCTACGTCAAACACCCGCGTCAACGTCCAATTGGCCTGGTCAAACGCAAATGGCAAGAGGTCGCTCCAACCGTGACTCAAGGCAGTGCGCTTAAAAGAAAATTCGGGCGGGGTTGAAATCTGTATTTGCATAATTAGCACAGCGTACCATAAACGATAATCCTTGCCAATTGCGGCCAATTGGCTTATGCTGCGCGGGTTGTGTTCATGTTTTGCGCCTCGCGGCCCATTCTGCGCGATTATGTCAACTGAAGAAAAAGTCCATCGTTACCCTTGCCCCACCTGCGGGGCCGGCCTTGTTTTTGACCCCAAAAAAGGCGGTCTGGCTTGCGGTTATTGCGGTTATGCCGAACAGATTTTCGTGGAAAAAGACACGACTATCGAAGAGCGTCCGTTTGCGGAATACCTGCAACCCGCCGCCGGCAGACTACAGACATTGGCGACAGACGCCCTGGAGGTGCAATGTAACAGTTGCGGTGCCAGCGTGACTTTTGTGCCGCCCGAAACAGCGCGAAGCTGTGATTTTTGCGGCGCGCAAATCGTGGCGCAACCCAAAGCCGCCGACCCTTTGGTCGCGCCCGAAGGCGTCTTGCCCTTTGCCATTGACAAAAAACAGGCGGCGGCGAACGTCAAACAATGGATTGCGTCACGTTGGTTTGCGCCCTCGGCCCTCAAACAGTTCGCAGAGCACGACAAAATTCACGGTATCTACTTACCTTATTGGACTTACGACGCCTATACGGTCAGCGATTACACCGGCGAACGCGGCACGCATTATTACGAAACCGAGTATTACACCGAAACGGACAGCAACGGCAATCAAGTCCAACAATCGCGCCAGGTGCAGCGCACCAGTTGGAGCTACGCTTCGGGCCGCGTTGACCGTTGGTTTGACGATATACTCGTGCCAGCCTCGAAATCCTTGCCGGAGAACCGTTTGAACGCCCTGCAACCGTGGGATTTGCCGGAATTAAAGCCTTACGAACCGGCGTTTCTCTCAGGTTTCCGCGCCCAGCGTTACCAAGTCGAGTTGCCCGAAGGCTTTGAGACCGCGAAAAAAATCGCCGCCGGACAGATTGCCAGCGACGTGCGCCATAATATCGGCGGCGACGAACAGCGCGTCCACAACATCAACACCAACTATTCCAGCATCACCTTCAAACATTTGTTGTTGCCCGTCTATGCCGGCGCGTATAAATTGGGCGGCAAAACTTACCAGGTCGTCGTGAATGGGCGCAACGGCCAGGTGCAAGGCGACAGGCCCTACAGTTGGCTCAAAATCGGCTGCCTGGTGGCCGCGATTATCGGCGTGATACTGTTTTTCGTAATGATTGCCGCGATATTCTCCGCCGCCAGCAATTGATTTTTTTCAACGGCCTGGCGAAATCATAGTTGGCAAGTGAAACAACTCCTCAAACTGCGGGATTTTAGCGTCGCTTACCGGCAAACCGGCGCGGGCGAACCGCTCATTTTGCTGCACGGATTTCCCACGTCCGGCTATCTTTTCCACGCCTTAACGCCATTACTGACGGAACATTTCACGGTCTATACCTTGGATTTATTGGGTTTCGGCGATTCGCTGACGGGGCCGGAACAGCCGCTCCACCTGGAAGCGCAAGCTGGAATGGTCATAGCCTTTGCCAACGCGCTTGGCTTGCGGGAGTTTACCCTGGTAGGCCACGATTTGGGCGGCGGCATCGGGCAAGTAATGGGTTTGCGTTATCCTGCGCGTATGCGGCGGATGGTCTGGATAAATACGGTGATGGCGGATAATTTCCCCATCGGGCGCATTCGCGGGCTTAACTCAGCCTTGCGTGTGCCGTTCGTGCGCGGCCTGCTCAGACAGACGCCTGTGCTCGGTTGGTGGGCGCGTTCACCCTGGGGCTTGCGGCACGGCGTCGCGCAAAAAAACGTGATGGACGAAGCCGCGCTGCAAGAGTTCGTTATAAAACCGTTTCTGGCGACGCCCGAAGGCCGCGAACGCTTTTTCCGCGTCGTCGCGGCGCAACACGAGAACGGAAACATAACCCGCCGCATCGCCCCTGAATTACACAAAATCACCACGCCCACGCTGCTCTTGTGGGGCGCGGAAGACGCCTTCTTTTCGTTGCGCTGGCCCGCGCAACTGCGCGAGTTGACGAATTGCATCAACGAATTTCAAGTTATCCCCAACGCCGGCCACTTTTGCCCGCTTGAACAACCCGCGCTCATCGCAAACCACATCATCAAGGCAGAAACGCGCGCGTAAGCAAGCGTGTTTTGTAGCGTTTACACACGCTTGCTTACGCGCGCGTTTCTGCCTGTGGGTCAAACGCGCAGGTCGTCGGCCCGCCATTGTTTGACGGCGCGTTTGATGTCGTCGGGTTTGGCGAATTTGCCGTCAAGCGTTTGTTGCGCGAGTTCCGGCAGTTCGGCGTCGGAAGCAAAACGCAGGGCGACGATTTGCCCGATGCCTAGGTTAGCCGCTTTGTGCGCCAATTCTGCGGGCAAGACGCGGGCGTAACGGAGTTGTTCTTCTAGGCGGATGATGCGGTTTTGCGCTTGCAGGGCGTTTGTCCGCGCGAGCAACGCAATGACAATTAAAACAATTGCCATAACGAGATAAACCAAGCGGTCTAAATCTTGAAAACGCGCGAGTTGCACAATGGCAAAGATGAAATTGAGCAGCAGCAGCGGCGTTAAGAAATAATGAAACGGTGGATGCCAGCGAACGTGATTGTCGTAATTTTGCGGTGCGGTGTCGGCCATGATTTGTTCCTCAAAAGTTTTGAGTCCCGCCTTCAGGCGGCAATATAGCGCAAGAAAAGCCGCCTCAAGGCGGGACTCAAAGCGGTTTTATAACGCCCCCGTGCGCGTTCGTGCGCGTTCGGGGGATGACGGTTCCGGCGTGAAATCCTCGCCGGGGTTGATGAATTGGTTGCGCTCGAATTTGTACTGCTTGTCGTAAAGTTGTTTGTAACGCCCGTCGGCGGCGATGAGTTCATCGTGCGTGCCGCGTTCGACGATTTCGCCGCCTTCCAGCACGAGAATCTGGTCGGCGCTGCGAATCGTGGACAGGCGGTGCGCGATGACAAAGGTTGTGCGACCTTGCCGCAAAGCGTTCAGCCCGTCCTGAATCAAAGCCTCGCTTTCGCTGTCCAGGCTCGACGTAGCCTCATCTAAAATCAACAGTTTAGGGTCGGCGAGGATGGCGCGGGCGATGGCGATGCGTTGGCGTTGGCCGCCCGAAAGTTTCACGCCGCGTTCGCCGACGATGGTGTCGTATTTGTCGGCAAAGCCTTCGATAAATTCCTCACAATGCGCGACGCGGCTGACGGCCCGTATCTCTTCGCGGGTGGCGTGGGAATTGGAAAAACTGATGTTGTCGGCAATCGTGCCGTCAAAGAGAAAATTGTCCTGCATAACCACGCCCAAATATGAACGATAATCGCGCAACTTCAGTGTCTGCAAGTCTTTACCGTCAACCTTGACCGTGCCGCTCTGAGGCTTGTTAAAGTTCATCACCAAACTAATCAGAGTGCTTTTGCCCGAACCGCTCGAACCTACTAGCGCAGTGGTTGAACCCGCCGGCGCGGTAAACGAGACGTTTTTCAAGACCGGCGCGTTTTCGTTATATTCAAACGAGACATTCGCAAATTCAATCGCCCCGCTCACATCCGGCAGCGCGGCGCGTTGGGCGTCTTCCTGGTCTTCCGTCGGGATGTTCATCACTTCGCGGATTCGTTCCAGGCCCGCAAAGGCTTCGGTAATTTGCGTGCCGATGGCGGCAAACTGAATCAAAGGCACGGCCATCAGCCCCGTAAAAAAGACGTACATGAACAAATCGCCGAGCGTCATTTGTTGGTTCACCACCGCTTGCCCGCCGACGATGATTATCACAACCCCAATCGCGCCAACAATTACCGACGAAAATGCCGTCGTCGCGGAAACTCCCGTCATGGATTGCGCGATGTTGCGAAAAAGCTTGTGCGCCCCACGCGCAAAGGTGAGTTCCTCGCGTTTTTCTGCCGTGTAAGCCTTGACGATACGGATGCCGCCCAGCGATTCAGTCAGGCGTCCTGTGAGTTGCGCCGTAATTTCGCCGCGCTCTTTGAACAGAGGCCGCAATTTCGTAAACGCGAACGCCAACGCGCCGCCGAAAGCCGCTAAGACCAATATCGTCAACGAAGTAAGCCGCCAATTAAGCCACAGCAAAACGCCCAACGCAATCATCGCCGTGATAAAACTGCCCACGAGTTGCACCAGTCCTGTGCCAACCAGATTACGCACGCCCTCGGCGTCGTTCATAATGCGCGAGATTAGTTCGCCGGTCTTTTTCGAGTCGAAATAACTGACCGGCAGACGCGAAATCTGCGCCTGCACTTTCTTCCGCATCTCCGCGATGGCCCTTTGTGCCGCCACGCCCATCACCTGCGACAAGAGAAACGACGTAACCGCCTGCAAGAGCGTCGCCCCGCCCGCCGCCAGCGCGATTTTCCACAATAAATCCGCGCGTTGTTTGTTGATAACCTCGTCAATCAGGAACTTGGTCGAAGCCGGCAACACCAAACCCATCAACTGATTAACGAGCATCAAGCCCGCGCCCAACGCCAAACGGTAACGATGCGTCCAGACCAATTCCCGCGCATCGCGCCAGGCGGTTGACCAGGTTACTTTTTTCTTTTTAGCTTCAGCCATAAAGTTTAAGAACAGAAGAATTTAACACGGAGACACAGGGACACAGAGGCACGGGGAATAATTAATAAAAGGCATGGCAACGCGGTTTTTATTCTTTCTCTGTGTCTCCGTGCCTCCGTGCCTCCGTGTTAAATTCTTCAATACAATCTGCTTTCAACCTTTGCATTACTTGGGCGATAACGCCCGCCAGCGTCACGCCTTGTAACTCGCGCCACAGCCCTTGCTCTGCGCCCTGTAAAACTTCGGTCAACACCGGCCCCACGTTGCGCCCCACCGCGCAGCCGTGCGCTTCGTCCAACACCGGAATCTGAAACAGCGGCCCTTCTTCCAACGCCGCGTAAACCTCAGCCAGCGTGATGCTTTCGGACGCGCGCGCCAGGCGCGAACCGCCGCCCGCGCCGAGTTTGACCTCCACCAGACCGCCCCGCGTCAGTTGCGCCAGGATGCGCCGCACCACCACCGGATTCGTCCCCACGCTCTCGGCGATGTCCTCCGAAGTAACGTGCAGCCTCTCGCCAAAGGAGAGCATCCCCAGCGCGTGAATCGCCACCGCCAATCTCGTGTTAGCTGCCATAAAATCAAGTGCAACCAAAATGGTTACGCTTTAATGTAACCGTTTTAGTTGCGTTTCGTGATAAAGTCAAGCCGTCAGGTGCCGCTCAAAGCATTATCGTTGCGAAGAACTATTGGCAGTTTATTATAAAATAATAATTCTTGATAATTTCTGTTATTCTGCTATCCTGTCCCGGTAAGGAGTTTTTACTATGGCAACAGCAACCCTAAACATCTCGCTTCCTGAACCGATGAAAGTCTTTGTTGAGGAAAGACTGGTAAAAGACGGGTACGGCACTATTAGCGAGTATGTGCGCGAACTCATTCGCCAAGACCAAAAGCAGAGAGCCGAACAAGAACTAGAGACACTGCTTTTAGAAGGTCTGCGAAGCGGCGCGGCAACCCCTTTTACAAAGGCAGACTTCGCCGCCATTAAAGAACGCGGCTTGAGAAGAATCGCCCAAAAGAACAAAAAATGACTCGCGCAATTATCAAGAGACCGCAAGCCGAGCGTGACATAGAGGAAAGTTTTGTTTTTATCGGCGAAAAAGACTCTGATTCAGGCTGATGTCAGGACACTTTTTTGTAAGCCGTGTGTACACAACATATAGTTGTAAGCCAAGCCGTCATTTAGGGCGAAACCAGAGCTTTTCCGGGCTGATTGGCGCAACTTGTTGACCGCCAAACCAATCCGATTTGCTAAATGTTATCTCTGGGTTGCTAAAACGGCTGTTATGAAACCTCAAATTACGTCAAGCTGTCTGGCTAACACCCTCGTTATCAGATAGATACAAAAAAGTGTCCTGACATCAGTTGAAGACGCTATAAAACTCTGGCTTAATTTGCTCTAACCCAAACCGTTGCCCCACCCCTTCGCTTCTTTTACGCTACAACAGACAAGAGCAAAACAA
>JAYVJN010000085.1:0-7707 GCA_043769325.1 Acidobacteriota bacterium | reverse complement strand
ATGGCGTCGGGGCCGTGTTCTTCTGCGACTTTATCTAATCTTTGGGCGATGAGGCGGAGCGCGTCCGTCCAGGTGGCGGGAATCAGTTTGCCGCCTTTTTTGTAACGGATGAGCGGCGTTTTGATGCGTTCGGCGTGGTTGACAAAAGGATGCGCGAAGCGGCCTTTGATGCACAGGAATTCGCCGTTGTGTCCGTCAACGTAACGGTCACGCGCCACAATTCGCATCAATTCATCGCCGCGCGAACCCAAAGACATCTGGCAGCCGTCGGAACAGAAAGTGCAGGTTGAGACGGTGCGCTCCAATTCCCAGGGCCGGGTTTGGTGTCGGTAAGTTCCGTCGAGCAGCGTGCCGGTTGGACAGACTTCGATGCAATTGCCGCATTGCGAACAGTTTAGCCAGCCACCCATCGTGCCAATAACGGTATTCGCGCCGCGATTTTCGGCTTCAATAACTTCCTCGCCCATCCACTCATCGCAGACGCGGGTGCAGCGTTTACAAAGGATGCAGCGTTGCGGGTCGTTGGCGACAACGGGCGAAAGATAGCGTTCGGGCCGTGCGGTTTTGACTTCGTGGAAGCGTTGCTCCAAATCGCCCGCGCCCATTGCGGTTTCCTGCAATTCGCATTCGCCGCCTCGGTCGCAGACGGGGCAATCCAATGGATGGTTTGCCAGCAGAAACTCCATCATGCCGCGTTGCGCTTTGCGTACTTCTTCGCTTTCAGTGGTGACGACCATGCCGTCAGAGCAAATAATAGTGCAGGAGGTTTGCAGTTTGGGCATCTTTTCGATGCGCACCAAACACATACGGCACGAGGCTTGTAGCTCTAAGTCCTTGTAATAACAGAACGAAGGCACGTTCGTCGCGTGCGCGTTGCAAACATCAATCAAACGCGAACCCTTTGCTACTTGCAGTTCGTCGCCGTTAATCGTGACTTTGATAAGTTCAGTGGACATTCTAATTACGATTTAAGTTTTTACCCGCCAAAGAGTGAACATTCGTTAATCGCCGGATGCTTTTACAATTTGGTGCGTGTTCTCTTGCCAGTTAAGGCTGCTCCAACTCGGATTACGGTTGCGTGTGAACGCTTGCAGACAGACTTGTTTGACCCATTCATCCCACTGTTTGGCGTCGGAACCTGCCAATGTGCGCGTCAGCGTGCGCCCATCGTCTTCTTCATATTCGAGGCAAACCCTAATAACTTGCATGGCATTCTGTTATGCGCTTTTTGCCAAAGGCACGAGACGCCGCTTGAAATCTTCGGGGAAGCGTTTTATGGCGGACTGTATGGGCCAGGCCGCCGCGTCTCCAAGCGGGCAAAACGACTTGCCTTCAATGTTGTCACACAAGTCTAACATGAGTTGGGCGTCTTCGGGGCGTCCGTCGCCGTCTTCGATGCGGTTAAAGATTTTTACCAACCAGTCTGTACCTTCGCGGCAGGGCGTGCACCAACCGCAAGACTCGTGTTTGTAAAACTCGGTCAGATTTTTGGTGGACTCGAAAACGTCAACCGTCTCATCCATCACGATAAAGCCGCCCGAACCAACCGAAGAACCCGCCGCCACCAAACCCTCGTAATCCAACGGCACTTTTTTACCGATGATTTGGTCGGCGTTCATAATGTAAACCGAAGAACCGCCGGGAATTACGGCTTTTAGCTGCTTGCCGTTGGGGATGCCGCCGCAATCTTCCATGATAAACTTTTCCATGTCGTAGCCCATCGGCAGTTCGTAAACTCCAGGATGCACGACGTGGCCCGAAACGCTCCACAGTTTGGTGCCACCGCTTTTTTCCGTGCCTAAGGCTTTATAAGCGTCGCCTCCATGCGTGACGATGTAGGGGACGGCGGTAAATGTCTCGACGTTATTCACGATGGTCGGACAGGCATAGACGCCTTCAACGGCGGGAAAAGGAGGCTTCATGCGTGGATGCCCGCGCATTCCTTCAAGCGAACTGAGCAACGCTGTCTCTTCACCGCAGATATAAGCGCCTGCGCCCGTGTGCGTGTAAACTTCGCACGAAAAATCGGAACCAAAAATGTTTTTGCCGATAAGTCCGGCGGCGCGCGCCTCTTCGATGGCGACATCCATGATGTCAATAAGATAATTGTATTCGCCGCGCGTATAGACGTAAATGGTTTGCGAACCAATGGCATACGCCGCCAGCAACATTCCTTCAAGGAGCAGATGCGGGTCGCGTTCCATCAGATAGCGGTCTTTGAAAGTGCCCGGTTCCGATTCGTCCGCGTTGCACACGACGTACTTGGGTTTGGGCGAATCCTTAGGCACAAAAGACCATTTCATGCCCGTTGGGAAACCCGCGCCGCCGCGTCCGCGCAGGGCCGATTTCTTCACCTCGTCAATCACCGCCGCCGGCGTCATGGTCGTGACGGCCTTTTTCAAAGCGTCGTAACCGCCGTCGCCGCGATAGACCGCAAGCGTGTGCGAATTGGGTAAATGGAACCGTCTCAATAATAACGGCTCACAGCCGATGGCTTCGATACGCATAACTTATTTGACTACGAAAATAACATCTGACAAAGCGGTAAACTCTTGTGCCTTGTTTTTGTAATGAAACCTGATTTTTAGGTCGTCTGGTTTCTTTGCTGAAAAGTTATCAAGGTATAGTTGGATGTTGGGTTTGAGCAAATCCAAATTACGTTTAAGTTTCCACGAATTGTCAAAGTCCGCTGTATCTACTAACACCAAAAATAAGCGATTAGCTGCATCAAACCGTAACTCACCCTGTTGTTCATAAAGATTTTGGACGAGCATTTGCGGATTTTGTCGCACTTCTTCTAAAATTTCTAACCGCACATCTTTAATTGTTTGTAAAGCGTCTTTATCCGCGTCGCTATTGCGGTCTTTCATCTTTTCAACAATTTCATAATAAACGTCATCAGCCTTTTTATGTTGTGCAAATGTGATATTTGCTTGTCTGGCTTTTAGCTTGAGTTCAGTTAGCTCAGGTTTCAGGCCGCGCGCTTTTCTTTTGGTTTCGATAAAGTTTGCCGGTAAATAGGTTACTTTCAAGTCGAACGGAATATTATTAACAAAAAAATCAACTTTCTTGATTTGTCCTACTGTCGGCAGCACGCTTGGATGGCTTTTGAAAATATGCTCAATCAAAATGCTGCTCCAATGATTATACCAGCTACACAGCACATAGCCTTGCACAGCGCGGCTGATTTCAGTATCAAACTTGGTAATTAGTTGGTCATAGTCACTATAAACTTTGATGTAGCTATCAACCAGGTATTTATCCAAAGCATTTTTGTAGTCGCCACCCCAATCAAAATAACGAAGTTTATACAATTCAGATACCAATGCATTAGTGTCTAAGGCTTCGGCTTGCTCTTTGTTTTTGCGGCTAATAAAAACGTCAAGCTGGCGGTGTGATTGCTCAACTTTTTGACTCAAGAGGTCATAAAGTTTGATGAATTTATCAGCCAGCGAGGATTCCGACAAAACTATCTGATAACTTGTCAGAAATTCGGTCATTAGTTCTTTGCGTGCGATTGATTTGATTTTAAGCCAAAGCAATCCGTCGGAACTAAAATTGAATTCCTCAAGTTGGTCATTTTCGTAAAGAGTTTTCCAATAAACAAATGGCTTTTTGAGCATCGCAGTTGGCAACTGAACAGTAAAAATCGGTTTATTCTTACAGACGAACAAAATTTCCCGGCTACCCGCAACGCTGCCTTTGCCGCCGCGCCCGTTGCGGTAAGTTTTAGTCTCAACCCGCACTTGTTTGTATTGGCTGATAATCTGGCTGAAATCTGCTAAATTCGGGTAGCTTCTGTCGTTATAACTAATCAGCCAATGAGGAATCTCTTGGGCCAGCGAAAACAGGCGATGTAGCGAAGAGATAATATCACGCTTCTTGTCGAATCCGCTAAACCGTTGAGGCTCATAGCGTTTGATGCTATTGATGAACTGCTTGTCGCGCCAATTCTCAGTGTATGTTTCTGTCAGGTGGTAAAAACTCTGATAATCCGCGTGGCTATCGCAATAAGGCGGGTCAAAGTAAGCGAAATCAATCTTTTCTCGTTCTAAAAGACGCGGGAGCAAGTCTAAGATGTTTTCACCAAAACTTGTATTCTCTTGTTGATTGTCAAAGACCGCCGCATTGTAGTTCGGCAAGAAATCCTCAAAAATAACTTTAACAGGTCGCGCCAAGCTCGGATTGCGTTTAACTCTTAACGGGTCGTTGGCGTAAACGAGGGCTTGCGTATGCGCAAAATGCCCCATTGTAATTTTGCGGTTGAGGCTGCGATTCATTACCGCCAAAGCCATAGCTTGCTTATATTTATTGGGCAACCGCATGACGTTGGAGCGAAAGTTGTCCAATATCGCTGCTTGCTCGGCGGTAAAGAAAAGGCCGGCGTAAAGCTCGCTCATCTGCGTAAACTCGCCACTGGTTCCATTTAGCCCAAAGAGCAGCGCAACGTCTTCATTTGTCAAAGTGACGCCGTTATTTTCAATTATCGCTAACCCTATCTGGTGATTGAAACTCAGAAAATCATTGGTTATGACCTTCAAGCCCAATTGTTTCAGTAAATAAGCGACAGACTGAGTTCCTGCAAAAGCATCCAGCCCAACTTTGAGGTGAGGCGGAATAAACTGGCCTATCCAATTCAACAGTTTATACTTGGCCCCTAGGTATTGTGGTTCGGGAAGTTGGTATGCAAAGTAAGCGTCTTCGCTAAACAGCATTTTTCATCTTATACCTTTACGGCTTTTTCTCTTCTGGTTTAGCCACCACCGTCGTGTGGCTGTTGACGAAATACTTGACCCGCAGATAGTAAGTACATTGGACTTGTGGTTCTAAACCAAGAGGCGTTAAAACCGTGTCGAATTTGCCGGGCGATAAGGGTTCAAAATAGAAAGTGCTGTTTTTGCGTCGCTCCACAACACGATAGTTATCATCTACGTTGCCAGTCTCGAAAGCTTTATAAGAGTTGTACGCTTCTGCCGGCTGAAATGAGTCAAAACTATCAATCGCCACAGTTACAGGTGCTAGTTTGACTCCCAGTTTGCTATATGACTCTTCTTTTTGCTTAATAATCCGGTGCGCTTCCACCACCATTCTAGCCCGTACCGAGCCAAGTTCCTCAGTCAGGTAATCAACTTTTATCAGGTCGAAAATACCGGCTTGCGCTGCTAAAGGGACTATTTTCTCCAGCAAATTGTGCGCTGAAAAACGTATTGCCAGATTTTCTTTAATCTGAAATCCGGCAACCTTTTCACGGGCCGTCCCGCCTTTGACCTGGAAATCATAAACGCGGGTTTGAGTGATAAAATCCAGATAAGTGTCTTCGGATTTAATCCCTAAAGTGGTCAAACCGGCACGAAAACGAGTTACTTGGTCTTGCAAACGGCGGTTGGCTTCTTCCAATTTGTCAGCCTCTTGTTGCAAGCCAAAAACAGCGACGTAACTTTTTGTCTCTACGCTGGTTAAGACTTTAGCTTCGAGAAACTGATAAGTAGTGACAAGCTGGTTAGCGTCTTCGTTTGTTACCAAGTCGGGTACTGTTTCGGGGAAACGCGGCTGGCGTCGGTTAACGTCACCCTGGCCTTGATTGCCTTGATTACCCTGATTGCCGTAAACGCGATTGGCCGCCTCTTGCGCGGAAGCAAAGGAGAATAGCGAAATAACAAAGAACAGACAGACAATTTGCTTCACGACAATGCTCATTGATTCTTGACCATTTTTCCGGGACTAGGCTAAGGAAGCTAAAATTTCATCAACTTTTCCTGGCGTCAGATTTTCGTAGTAATCAAAGCCAACCTGAAACATCGGGGCCGTGCCGCACGAACCCAGGCATTCGACAAGTGAAACGGTAAACTTGCCGTCGGGCGTTGTTTCGCCGGGATGGATGCCTAATTTACTGCAAACATGGTCGGTTATCTGCGGTTCACCCATGATTTTGCAAGAGAGTGTCTTGCAAATTTGGATGTGGTGTTGACCAACGGGCCGGACGTTTATCATTGAGTAAAACGTCGCGGTTTCCCACACATCCGAACGGCTTAAACCTAATCTTTGCGCCAGATAGTTGACGGCGGGGCCGTCCAGATAACCACGTTCGCGCATCATCACAAACATCAAAGGAATCAATGCCGAACGCTGCCGACCCGCTGGATATTTGGCGATGTGACGGTCAACCTCTGCTTCGACGGTTGGCGCAAAGGCCGCCACTTCATCCGTTACAGGAACGGGTGGCAATTCGTGATTATGTCCGCTCATAAATCGTTCTTAGGCAATGGAGAACTCTTTCTCCGGGGTCACAAACAGGCTTTCCAGGCTGGCGACGGTAAGCACCGTTTCAGTCCACGTCTCAAGTTGAGACAGTGGCGCGTCATCAATTTTATCTACGGCCCAGGAAGGCAGCAAGCCAAAGCGTATCTCAAGCTGGCGGCGCAAAAGTTTTCTTATCCCGCGCTCCACACCTTGTTGTAAGCCTTGTTGTAAGCCTTGTTGCAGACCAATCTCAAGACCTCTGGCTTCGCCTACGCTTTCGGCTTCATCGAAATACTTATCTAACCCTAAATCGTGACGTAAGTTAATAACCACCGGCATCTTGTCAGCCTCCTCGTTGACCTTTGCCACGGCGCTCCGCAATTTTGCCAGCGTCAACAATTTCAGGTAGAAATCTTGTTGGCGGTTGGCGTCAAGCGCAGCCAACTTATGCAGTATTTCCCTCGCCGTTTCGCGTTCGTGTCCGCTACTGCACAAAATGGCAAAGACATTATCGGCGATTTGCGCACTGGTGAGCAAATCTTCCTGGCGCAATGAACGGGCGTCAATCAAGTCATATGCAAAACTTAAACGCGGAAAATCCAATCCGTCGCGCATCGTCAATGCTGCCGGGCCTACATAAAGAACCTGCTGCACCGGCATTTGCCCAAACAAGCGATACAACAAGAGGCAGTATTCCAACATTCGCCAGGCGATAGTTTCGTCGTTATCACAGTGTAATTCCAAGTGATAAATGCGCCCATCGGACAAGCGGGCGACAAAATCAGGTCGCCGCATTTGCGCCGTCGGAAACTCAACGGTGAGCAATTCAATTACTTCTTGCCCGATGAGTTGCCGCAACAACTCTGGCGGCAGCGTCTGAAAGAGGTCTTTGAGAGTGATGTCGTATTGCTGCAATTCACCCTCTTAGCGGTCAATTTCGCCTAATACTATATCCAAAGAGCCAATGATTGCCACGACATCCGCTACCATCTCGCCCTCGGCCATAACGGGCAGGGCCGAGAGGTTGACGAAACTGGGGCCGCGAAAGTGAACGCGCTCAGGTTTCGGGCCGCCATTGGATTTAATATACACGCCAAGCTCGCCCTTGGAGGCTTCGATGGCGTGGTAAGCTTCACCAACGGGGACGTTAAAGCCTTCAGCGACAATCAAAAAATGGTGAATCAGCGCGTCCATATGTTCGCGCATATCAGCGCGGTCGGGCAACACAACTTTTGGCGCGTCGGCTTTGGTCGGGCCAGGTTTGAGGCGCGACAAGGTTTGCACGACAATCTTGTAAGATTCCTCCATCTCGCGCATTCGCACCATGTAGCGGCCCCAGACATCGCCGCTTTCTTCTGTGATTACGGCGAAGTCGTATTTCTCGTAACCGGAATAAGGAAACGCACGGCGGATGTCGAAATCCACGCCGCTTCCGCGCAAACTGGGGCCGGTCAAGCCCCAATCAAT
>JAYVJN010000084.1:0-2908 GCA_043769325.1 Acidobacteriota bacterium | reverse complement strand
TGCGGCTCTGCCGCCGTTGGGCCGTCGCGCTGTCCCGTCCGCCGAAGATTTGGCGCAGAAAACGGGGGCGTAGCCCCAAATTATTGAGAGAGCGTGGTTGCCGGCGAGGCATAGCCGTCGCCGCACAGCCGGCGGCAGAGCCGCTTCACTTTTGATTACACCCGGTTTTGACTTACCACACGCAGCGATTGTACGCTTACGAACTTTGCACACGGAGTCAAACATTTTGCGCTCATTTCACCCATTTTCCAGCCTGGCCGATGACGTTTACCATGCCGAAACCAACGCGGGCGGCTACGAATGGTGGTATTTCGACGCCCTCAGCGACGACGGGCGCGACTGTCTGGTAGTGATTTTTCTCGTCGGGTTTATCTTCTCGCCCGCCTATAACCGCGCTGTGGACAAGCATTTGCGCGACAAGACACAACCCGCGCCGCGTCCGGCAGATTATCCCGCCATAGCCATAACGCTCTACCGTGACGGACGCCCGCTCTATCGCGCCATCAACCAATTCACCGCCGCCGATTTTTCTGCCGACCCTGCGCGGCCAGCGTGCCGCATCGGTGACAGCCATTTTTATTTAGACGGAATGCGCTATGCGCTGGAACTGAACGCCACGCTGCGCGGGGGGAAACGCCTGGCGGGTTCTTTTTCGTGGGAAATAGTTCAAAGTTCAAAGCTCAAAGCTCAAAGCTCAAAACCGCCTTCAGACAGCCATGCGTGGAATCTGGTCGCGCCGCGCTGCCGCGTCAAGGGCGAGTTGCGCGTGAACGACAGGCCCGCGCTAACTTTCGCCGGCAACGGCTATCACGACCACAACCACGACTCGCGCTGGCTGCCGGAAAGCGTCGCGGCGTGGGAGTGGGGCCGGGCGCATTTCGCTGACGAAACCACTGCCGTTTACTACCGTTACCGCGCACGCGGCGCGACGGAAGCCGATTGTTACCTGTTTTTAGAGACGAAAGACGGACTGCAAACACATCCGGCGCGGCTGGTTGCAGGGCGCGGGAAGCAGCATTATTTCGGCTTGCGTTATCCGCGTGAGTTGACCGTAGAAACGGAAAACGCGCGGCTGAAAATTACCCAACGGCGCGTGCTTGACGGGAGTTTTTTTTACTTGCGCTGCCAGGACACCGCCACGCTTGAGTTAAACGATGGCGCAAAACAGACCGCGCCCGCCATCACCGAACAACTCGCGCCCCAAGCCCTGCGCTATCGCTGGCTGGACTGGTTGGTCAATATGCGTATCGGGCGCAACGGACGCGGGGCGTTTCTGTCTTAGTTTTGCGTCCCGCCTTGAGGCGGCTTTACGCGGGTAAGGCCGCCTCAAGGCGGGACGCAAAACCTTAAACCTTAACGGGCCGGGTGGCTTCGGCGTCGAGGAATTGCTGCGCGACTTGCATAAATTGGAGCGGGTTGACCTCCGCGCCGTTGACCAAGACGGTAAGGTGTAAATGCGGCCCGACTTTTTGCCCGCCGGTGTTGCCGGAGAGAGCGATTTGCTCGCCCCGGGTAACTCTGTCGCCGACCTGCGCGTCGCGGCGCGAAAGGTGGATGTATTTGGTGAAAACTCCGCCGCCGTGATTGAGAATTATCGCTTGGCCCGGTGCCCATTGCGCGGCAGAAAGCGCGACGATGCCGTCGTTCATGGCGCGGATGGGCGTGCCGATGCTGGCGGTCATGTCAATACCGGCGTGGCGTTTGTGTTTCGTGCGGTTGTAAGTTCTTTTATCACCGTAATTGCTGCGGTAAGCACCTTTGGTTGGTAACACAAAAGGTTGTGTCCAGAGGCGTTCGGCGCGCGTTGCCAGGGCCGCGACGGTTTCGCTGAAATCGCGGGCGGTCTGCGCTTTGATGGCCGGCGAGGGCTGGCTAAAATTCTCGCTGACAGTTAGATTAGCGTTGCGATAGACGCCGCGCGCGCACAAATACGGCGAGGCCCATTCGGCGCGTTGGCCGTTGGCAAACACGGCTTGCAAATTGACCTGGTGCGTGCCGGGAACAACATCCAAAGGGGCCGTCAGAAAGGTGCGCCAGGTGCGTTTGTCAGGCGACGGGTAAAAATAGAGCGGTTGCGGTTCGGTCAGTGTTTCGCCGCCGAAAGCTGCCGGTTCGATGGGCACGGGCAAACTTCCGTTCAGGCTTCGTAAAGGCGCGGCGAATTGGTATTCGACGAGTAAAGTCTGGCCTTCGATGAGCAGCGACGCGCCTTTGGCGTTGTAGTTTTTGATGCGCGGCGATTGGCCGTCGGCCCGCGCGACGGCGGCAAAGGCGGTTACGCCCAACAAAGAGAAGAAGAATTCGCGGCGGTTGGTCATAAGTTCAAGGTTCCAAGTTCAAGGTTCCAAGGCCAGGAAAACTTGGAACCTTGAACCTGAAACTTGGAACTTATTTCACGTCTGGCACCCAAAATGCGCGTTGTTCGCTGATGATGCGTTTGAGTCCGAGATTGGGCAATTTGCCCTCTTTGACGCCTAGATAGGTAAAGTGCGGCAAGTCGGTTGGGATGGTTTGATACCAACCGTGTTTCGCCAACTTCAAGCGCACATCGTAATTTTCGTATTCAAATAAGTCCAGCGCGAGCAGCGAAATATGCTGCGAAGTGCCAGGCGGCGCGACGGAAGCGAGAATCGTTTTGGTAAAATCCTTACTGAAAAATATGCCTTGCGCTTCTAATTTGAGTATTTCCAAAACTTGTTCAGTGGCGGGCAAGGCGCGGAGGCGTTCCGCTTCCGCTTTGGGCAGACGCTTGAGCAAGACCCAATGGTCGAGGCCCGGATCAACGCGGCTTTTCCACAGGTTTACCGAGTCGTCAAAACTGCGCCGGCCCGCATCTTTGCCGCGCGGCGTCAGGCTGAGGCTCATTTCTTCAATCTCTGCGCGGGCCGCCAGGAAAGCCTTCATCGCC
>JAYVJN010000083.1:0-18630 GCA_043769325.1 Acidobacteriota bacterium | reverse complement strand
CCAATTTACCTCGACACGCACGACCACACGCACCGCCATACGACGACGAGCAAATCGCGCGGGCGTTTGTGGATAGTGCTGGCCCTGACCTTCTGCTATATGCTGGCGGAAATCGCCGGCGGTTGGTGGACGGGTTCGCTGGCCCTGCTCGCCGACGCGGGACATATGTTGACGGATGTGGCGGCGTTGGCCTTGGCGTTAGCGGCGATGTGGTTTGCGGTGCGCCCGGCCACGCCGCAGAAAACTTATGGCTACTATCGTTTAGAGATTCTTGCCGCGCTCATCAACGGCGTCGCGCTGGTGGTCATTTCGCTCTTTATTTTCTACGAAGCCGCGCATCGTTGGGCCGCGCCGCCGACGGTCAACAGCGGCCCGATGATGATTGTGGCGACGGGCGGTTTGCTCATCAATTTAATCAGCGCGTGGCTTTTGCACGGCGGCAACGAAAACGATTTGAACGTGCGCGGCGCGTGGCTGCACATCATGGGCGACGCGCTTGGTTCGGTGGGCGCGATTCTGGCCGGCGCGTTAATTTGGCAGTTTGGCTGGAACTGGGCCGACCCTTTGTTAAGCGCGGTCATTGGTTTGCTAGTCATCGTCAGCGCGTGGCGGCTGGTGCGCGATTCGTCCAACGTCTTGCTCGAAGGCACGCCCAAACACATTGATTTGGCGGCAGTTGAGGCGGCGATGCGCCAGTCCGAAGGCGTGCTGGCCGTCCATGATTTGCACATCTGGACTATCGCTTCGGGCCTCGAAGCCCTGAGCGCGCACGTCATTCACGGCTACGAAGTCAAGCCCCTCACGATACTCAAACAACTCCGCGCCACACTGCAAGATGAGTTCGGCATCGCACACCTGACGATTCAGATGGAAACGCCCGATTTCGACCTCAACGACGAAGAATCCTGCCACTGCGGGCCGGAAGAATCGCGCCAAAAAGCCGCCCAAGCGCACGGTTAAAATAAGCGGGTGAGCAAAAGTATGCCGGTTTATAAAACTCTCAAAACTATTGGGGCGTAAGCATTTAACTTTGAACTTTGAACTTGAAACTTTGAACTACCCGCTTATGCCGGAAATAAATCTTGGTTACGGACGCGCCGCCGTGCCGTTTAGTTACGATGAAACGCGCTGGCAAGTCCTCGCTCCGGCGGCAAGTAACGAAACTGAATTGTCCGACGCGGAAATCGGGGCCGCTTTGGATGCGCCGCTTGGTTCGCTTCCGTTGGAAGAAATCGTCAACGCGGGCGAATCCGCGCTCATCGTGGTTTCCGACGCGACGCGGGCGACGGGCAGCGAACGCATCGTTAACTTGTTAGCGCGTCGGCTGATAGCGTCGGGCGTCGCGCCTTTTGACATCAGCATTATCTTTGCCACCGGCATTCATCGCGCCGTGACGCCCGCCGAACAAAACAAACTACTCACGCCTTTCATTACCCAACGCCTGCGCGTCATCAACCACAACGCGCTCGACCCCGCGCAGCACATAAATTTAGGCCAAACAGAACGCGGCACACCCATCGAACTAAACCGCGCGCTGCTCGAAACCGACCATGTAATACTAACGGGCGCAGTAGGTTGGCATTATTTCGCCGGCTTTACGGGGGGCCGCAAAAGCGTCTGTCCGGGCCTGGCGTCGGCGCGGACAATCGCCGCCACCCACGCGCTGGCGATGGATTTCACCACCGGCGGGCGACGCGCCGGCGTGGGCACAGGTTTATTGGCTGATAACGCTGTCAGCGAAGAATGCGAAGCAATTGCGGCCCTGGTCAAGCCTTCGTTTTTGGTCAACACGCACACCAATACACAGGGGCGCGTCACCGGCGTTTATGCGGGCGATTGGCGCGCGGCGCACACGCGGGCGTGTGCGGATTACGCCGCCGCACATTCGCTGAAAATCACGGAAAAACGTCCCTTCGTAATCGTGAGTTGCGGCGGTAATCCCCACGACATCAACCTGATACAGGCGCATAAAGCTCTGGACACAGCCGCTCACGCTTGCGCTGAGGGCGGCACAATAATCTTATTGGCCGAATGCGCCGAAGGCTTGGGCCGCGCCGATTTTCTCAAGTGGTTTGACGCTGTGGATGCGCGGGAAATGGCAGAAACCTTGCGCGAAAATTACGAGGTTAATGGTCAAACCGCCTGGGCTTTACTGACCAAAACCGAACGCTTTCCAGTGATTCTCGTCTCTTCGTTGCCAGACGACGAAGTTCGGCGAATGCAGATGATTCCTGCGGATAACCTGGAAGAAGCGCTGGCGCAGACCGGCCCGTCTGCGAAGGGCTATGTTTTGCCGCGTGGGGCAGCCATCTTGCCCGTGTCATATTAGGTAAGTAACGCGGAAGAAATAACCTGCCCCAGTAAACCAATCAAGTAGCGAATGGTGCCGCAGTGCGGAAGCCCGCACTGCGGCACCATCTGGGTCAGTTTATTAAGGCTTCGTTACTAAGTGAACTATTCAGAGAAATTAAAAGACCACCTCGCGCATCCGCGTTACGCCGGTGAACTGCCGGACGCCAACGCCGTCGCGGAAGAAGTGAACCCCATCTGCGGCGACCATCTGCGTCTGTTTTTACGCATTGAAAATGGTTGTCTCGCCGGCGTTGGTTGGTTGGCATATGGTTGCCCGCCAACGCTGGCGTGCGCTTCCGCGTTGGCCGAAATGCTGCACGGAAACAGCATTACGGCGGCGCAACAGATAACGCGCCAACAAATCGCCGACGCTCTCGGCGGTCTGCCGGCGCGCAAACAACACGCGGCGGCTTTGGCCTGGGAAACGCTGCAAACCGCCATCGCCGGGACAACGCGCCGGTAGCCCGTAAGCATCAATTAAAGCGCGCAGTTTTCTTGTCTCGCTACTTGCGTTATAATCGCCTAGCCGTTGCGTTGTTGCGGTTTCGTTAATTCTTGATGGATAAGGGTTGAATTTATGTCTGCTGAAGTTGTGCCGGGTAATACTGTTTTGGCCTTGTCGGAGAAAAAGAGCGTGAGCCGGCGTTTTTTGCGTAGTTTGTGGGTGCCGATGGCGGTAATGTTAGCGCTCTCGGCGGGTGCGGTGACGGGTGTTATCGCGGCTTACGAAATGAACTATTCGCGCACGGCTAACGAAGTCGCGGCTTTGGCGACCTATCGGCCCAGCGTTGTGACCAAAGTTTATGCCGACGACGGCGAGACGCTCATTGGCGAGTTTGCCTTGGAACGCCGCGTGCCGCTCAAGTCGGAAGAGATTCCCGACCGTATGAAAAACGCGATTCTCGCCATCGAGGACAACCGTTTTTACGAACACTTTGGCATTGACCCCATCCGTATCGCCGGCGCGGGTTTGCGAAACCTCACCGAAGGCACGCGCCAGGGCGGTTCGACGCTGACGCAGCAACTTGCCAAAAACCTCTTTCTCTCGCGTGAACAGACCGTTACGCGCAAGGTTAATGAATGGCTGATGGCGTTGCAAATCGAACGCTATTACACCAAAGACCAGATTCTGGAGATGTACGCCAACAACACCTTTTTCGGGGCCGCAGCTTATGGTGTCGAGGCGGCTTCGGAGGTTTACTTCAGCAAGCAAGCCAAAGATTTAACCTTGGCAGAGTCAGCAATGTTGGCCGGCATCCCGCGCGCGCCGAGCGAATACGCACCGACGGTCAACCCGCAACGGTGCAAGGAACGGCGCGATTTGGTGTTGTCGCAAATGGCGAATTTCGGCAAAATCACCGAAGCCGAAGCCGCCGCTGCCAAAGCCGAACCCATCAAATTATCCGAAACCGCTTATTATCCTTCTTTGCAACAACGCTCCTCGCCAACCGATTATCCGGTGGAGCAAATTCGCCAAGAGTTGGAAGAAAAGTACACGACCCGCGTGGCGCAGGGCGGTTTGACGGTCTATTCCACCGTTAATGTCGCGGCGCAGACAAAAGCGATGGAAGTTGTGCAACGCCGTCTGCGTATATATGACCGGGGCCGCGCCAAGTGGCGTTCCGACCAGTATTTCGCCCTTATCGGCGGCAACTTCGTCGCCATTAAAGACACTGACCCCAATACTTACAAAATACCCTCAGCCGCCGAACTAAACAACTACAAGCACCCTGATTGGTTTGGCAACTCGTTTACGCCGGACGAATATGTGATGGGCCTGGTGATGAGCGTGGATAACAACGCGAACGAGGCCGTCGTGCGTTTTGGCAACTACACGGCGCAAATAACGAAAGCCCAAATGGGTTGGGGCGGGCGCAACCCGAAAGACGAGTTCAAGCCCGGCTATCTGGGACAGTTCAGCATCAAAGAGGTTGACGAAAACGCCAAAACCGTTAAGGCAGAGTTGACGCAAATCCCCGAAGTGCAAGCCGCCATGGTGACGATTAACGCTAAAAATGGCGAAATCGTTACTATGGCCGCCGGCTATAACTTCCAGATGAGCAAGTTCAACAACGCGACCCAAGCCATGCGCCAGACCGGTTCGGCCTTCAAGCCTTACGTTTACACGGCGGCGGTGGAGTGGGGTTTGACGCCGGATTCCATCGTGAGCGGCGCGCCGATTCGCAAATGGGGCTGGACGCCGCACAACTACGATGGTTCCACTAGCCACGGCAACGTGCCTTTGAAAATTGCGCTGGCGAAATCCTACAACGTCGCGGCGGTACATTTATTAGACATGGTGGGCATCCAAACCGGCGCGCAGATGGTGCGTCGTTTCGGCATCACGGTTCCGATGGCCCCGGTCTTGCCGTCAGCCTTGGGCGCAACTGAAGTGCCGTTGATTCAGATGGTCTCGGCTTATTCGGCCTTTCCCAACAAGGGCGTGCGGATGGAGCCGCACCTGATTCGCAAAGTGCTTGACCGCGACGGCAACACGCTGGAAGAGTGGCAGCCCACATCTTACAAAGTGATGAACGAATACGTCGCCGGCACGATGGTGGAAATGATGCAGGGCGTTACGCGCGGCGGCGGCACGGCTTCCGGCACCAGCGCGGGCGGGCATCCCCTGGCCGGCAAAACCGGCACCGTCAACGACCACACCGACGTTTGGTTTGTGGGTTACACGCCAACCTATTGCACCGGCGTCTGGATGGGCTATCCCGCGCGTAAAGAAAACCTCGGCAACGGCATGACCGGCGGACACGGCGCGGCCCCTTATTTCAGCGAATTTATGAGCGTGTTTATGAAGGATAAGCCGCGTGACACGTTCTTCAAGACGCCCAAAATGCCGGAAGACATGAAAGCCATCATGGAACAACGCAAACGTGAGTCTGCCGAAATCGAAGCCTTAGCCCGTTCCGCCAGTGGCGGCGGTTCACATAGCGGCGGCGGCGGCGGTGGCGGTGGTGGCGTTTATTCGCGCCGGCGTCCTTCTGGCGGCGGTGATGTTGACACTGATGATAACAGCGTCCCAAGTTTAGACACCATTACACTGCCGCCACCCGAACCGCGTGGCGCAGCCGGCGGCGACCGTGACACACCGCCCGCGCCGAAACCAGGCGACCGCGACACGCCGCCACCTACCACCGGCCCTGGCGCTAAACCAAAAGTAACCGACCCTCCGGCCGGGCCACCCAAACCGGCGGGCGAACCGGTAATCCCGCCAGCCGGCGGCACGCGCCCCCGCGAAACCGAGCCGAAAAAGCCCGCCGAACCAAAAAAACAGGGCAAAAAAGGCAACGATGAACCAGGCGAAAAGCCGTAAATCGTGAACCGTAAACCGTGAAAAGGAATAACCGCGAACCAGGCCTGGTTCGCGGTTATTCCTTTGTTGAATCGGAGACAGAAGGCTTTCGATTTACGGTTCACGATTTACGGCTTTTTAGCCGCGCGCCCGTTCTAAGAGCACCATCATTAACAGGCCCAAGACGACGCGGTTTTCTTCGTCGGGGCGCATTTCCGCGAGTTTTTCCACTTTGAATTTGCCTTCAAAAAATGCCGGTTGTTTGGTCAGTCGCATGACGGGCGTGCCGTCGGCGCGGGTGACGAGGTACGAAGGATGAAAGAGATAGCCGGTAAACATACCGACCACCGGCAGTTCGCCAAGCAAAGTGTCGGCTACTTTAATCCAGCCGTTTTCTTCGCTGATGTTAAAATCAGCCGTCTCACCGGCGAGCAAATCGTAACGCGCCTTCCAGATGGAGCGCATTCCCTGGCGTTTGATAGAGCCGAGATAGCTTTGCCGCGCGTCGGTGATATTGTAACGCGCCGAGAAATCAAACACGCGGTCAGCGTTAATGTTGTAGAGCGTCTGTGTTTGCGCTTCGTCGGCGCAGACCGTAATCGCTTCTTTTAGTTTGAAGGCTTTCTTTTTGACGTAAAAGACCAGGTTGCCGCCGGCGTCGCGGACGTAAATCTGGCTGGCGATGGCGATTAGTTTGAAGGATAAATCAAGGGGATAGTTCATATTTTTGTTCTCACGGGCAGTTTAACGGAAAAGTTCGTTGACCGGCATTTGCCAGCCGGGAACGGCGGGTTCGGCGGCGGCCCGGTCGCCGCGCCGATAAATAACGGGCGCATCCGGGGCCTCGGCGCGATAGGCTTTGACAACCTCTTCACCCAATAAATCTACGTCCCACACGACCAGCGTGCCAGCGGCGAAGTAATCGCGGCGTTTGTCAGCCATTTCACGTTCGGCAGCCGGGCCGTAATCGTTTTCGCTGCGAACTTCGACGGCAAAGGCTGGCGCGCCCTCAAAGAATCTCATGGTCAATTCGCCCGTCCACCAAGCGGTGTCAGGGCTAAACGATTCGCGGTCAGGCAAATTGACGTGAAACCCGGCGTTGTCGGCCACCGCATAACCGCCGCCAAATTCTTGCTCATAATCGTCTAAACTACGACAAATCCGGTAGCTTGCCCGATTGGGAATACCGCCTGTGGGCATAAAATGTACTATCTCCCCGTTGATAATTTCGGCCTTGCCTTCTTCGTGGTAGAGGTCTTCGACGGTGGCTTGCAAAAGGGCGTTCATGGTTCACCTCCTAAACTTTTCGCTGGCTTGGCGGCGCAAAATCACGCCGCTTAGGTATTTTACCACAACATCTGCGCATCAAGAGTTGAAACCGCGCCACCCTTGACCCGCGCCATGCGCGGTGCGTAACTGTCCATTGTCAACTGTCACTTGTCCACTATTTTTCGCTAAACCAGTGGACAAGTGACAGCTGATAGGGGAGAGTGGCGTGTTTCCCATCGGGCCGGTTGCCCTGGGCAAGTGCGGTAGGCTGACGCATCTGGTTTGGCGGTTAAATTTCAACCCTTACCTTAGCGCAACCTATTTATCATTACGCGCCGGCAAGCCTAAAGCTTTCATGCGGCGGTAGAGATGGCTGCGGTCAAGGCCCATGGCGGCGGCGGCGCGGGACACGCTGCCGTCAAATTCGCTGAGTTTGCGTTGGATAAATTCGCGTTGGTAAGCGTCCGTCGCGTCCTTGAACGAGGGGAAGCGAAACGACGCGGCGGGCGGGGCTTCGCCGCCGAATGCGGGTAAATCGCGGGCCGTCACTAATTGTTTGCCGTGCATGATAACGACGCGCTCAATGGTGTTTTTCAACTCGCGCACATTGCCGGGCCAGGCGTAATTTTGCAGCGCGTCCAACGCTTCCGCGCCAAACTCTTTGGGCCTTTTGCCGTAGTCATGCGAATAGCGTTGGTTGAAATGCGCGACTAACGCCGGCACGTCTTCCACGCGCTCGCGCAGAGGCGGAACTTCAAACGGGATAACATTTAGACGGTAAAACAAATCGGCGCGGAAGCTGCCTTTTTCGATTTCTTCGGGCAAGCGTTTATTGGTCGCGGCAATCACGCGCACATCCACCCGCACCTGCGCGTTGCCGCCGACGGGCGCAAAACGGCTTTCCTCTAAAGCTCGCAGCATTTTGGCTTGCACGCGCCCGCTCATGTCAGCGATTTCGTCCAAAAAGAGCGTGCCGCCGTCAGCCAGTTCAAACTTGCCCTTGCGGGCCGCTGTCGCGCCGGTAAACGCGCCTTTGACGTGGCCGAACAACTCCGATTCGATGAGTTCTTCGGGAATCGCCGCCGAATTTACTTCGACAAAAGGCCCGCCGGCCCGCCGCGAATGGGCGTGAATAGCGTGCGCGACCAGTTCTTTGCCGGTGCCGGATTCGCCGTAAATCAAGATGCGCCCGTCGGTTGGCGCGACGACGGCGATTTGTTTCCGCAAGGCGCGTAACGCCACCGATTCGCCGACCATAACATATTTTTGGGCTGAGGCGGCTTGGGCGCGTTCAAGCAGACGTTGACGTAAAGCGTTGCGCACCGCCAGCACGGTCTTTTCCGACGAAAGCGGCTTTTCCAGAAAATCGAACGCGCCCAGTTTCGTCGCTTGCACGGCGGTTTCAATCGTGCCGTGACCGGAAATCATCACGACGGCGGCGTCCGCGCCGGCTTCGCGGAGTCGTTGCAAAGTCTCCAGCCCGTCAATGCCCGGCAACGCCACATCCAGCAAAATACAGCCGTAAGCGCGTTTTTCGGCGCAACGCAAACCCTCCTCGCCGGAAGCCGCCACATCCGCCGTAAAGCCTTCGTCTTCCAGCACGCCGCGCAACGTCTCGCGGATGCCGCGCTCGTCGTCAATGATTAAAATCGAATCTGCCATACACTTGTAAACACTTGGCTTATACCGCACTCCGAAACCCTTTGGCAACTAAGCGGCAACGGGGTCGCATACTCGCCAATTTCAACCTGGTGGGATTTTAGTGTTAAAGTTACGCCTGTGGGAAAGGCAAAGCCACTGACTACTGACCGCAAACTAACGCCAACTACTTTAAGCGCAGCCATCCGCGCGGCGCAAATAGCCGTGCCTTGTCCGAACTTAGCCGCCACACTGGATTTTTTCACCGACTATTTAGGGTTTCGCGTGGACGTGATTTTTCCCGCAGACGCGCCTGAAACGGCTGTCATATCGGGCTACGGCGTGACGCTGCGGTTGGAAACCGCGACGGACGGGGCGGCGTTTCTGCCGGCGTTGCGTTTATTGTGCGATGTGTCCGCGTTGCCTCTGGGAACGGCCCGCGAGTTGGTTGCGCCCAACGGCTTGCGCGTGGCATTGGTTGACGCCAACCCGCCGTTATTTGTGCCAGACGGCGCGCCGGAATTTGTCATCAGCCGCCAAGACGACAAGGCCGCTTGGGGCTTGGGACGCGCCGGCATGGAGTACCGCGACCTGCTGCCGGGGCGTTTGGGCGGGCGTTTCGTGGCCTCGCACATACGCATCCTGGAAGGCGGCCCCGTGCCGGATTACGTCCACTTTCACAAAGTCCGTTTCCAGATGATTTACTGCAAGACGGGCTGGGCGCGTCTGGTTTACGAAGACCAGGGGCCGCCTTTCGTGTTGGCAGCGGGAGATTGCGTGTTGCAACCGCCCGAAATCCGCCACCGCGTCTTGGAAGCCTCAGCGGGCCTGGAAGTTATCGAAATCGGCTGCCCCGCGCTCCACGAAACCCGCGCCGACCACGAACTACAATTGCCCAACGCCCGCCTCGCTCCCAAACGCCTTTTCAGCGGTCAGCGTTTTGTCCGTCACATCGCCCGCGCAGCAGTCTGGCAAACCGCCGCCGGCTTTGCCTTCCGCGACACCGGCATCGCCGACGCCACCAACGGTCTGGCCCGTGCGCGCATCATCCGCGCCGTCGCGCCGCCTACGCCTGTCACGCTGACCCATATGGGCGAGTTTCTCTTCCTCTTTATTCTACGCGGCGAGCTCGCCATCAACAGCCAAACGCACGGCACTCATCAACTCCTCGCCGGCGATAGTTGCGCCCTCTCTGCGGGCCTGGCCTACGCTGTTCAGGCAAACGCTAATCTGGAAATGCTTGAGGTTGCGCTGCCCTCGCAAACTCAAACGGAAGGTTCTTTTTAGGCTAGCTTCAACGGCACGGGGTTTTTCGGGTCGGCGTAGTCGTAGAAGCCGCGCCCGGATTTGCGCCCGTAGAGGCCGGATAAGACCATGCGTTTCAACAAGGGCGGGGCGGCGAAACGGCGTTCGCGGAACTCGTTGAACATGATTTCGGCGATGTAGTAGGTGGTGTCCAGGCCGACGAAATCCAGCAGTGTGAGCGGCCCCATGGGGTAGCCGCAGCCGAGTTTCATGGCGTTGTCAATGTCCTGAATCGAGCCGACGCCTTCTTCCAAAGCGCGGATGGCGTCCAGCAAATACGGCACCAACAGGCGATTGACGATGAAGCCGGTCTTGTCGCCGGCGCGCACCGTTACTTTGCCGAGGGCTTGCCCAAAGGCGACGGCTTCCTCGTAAACCGTTTCGTCGGTGAGAATTGAGCGCACCACTTCGACCAATTTCATCAACGGCACGGGGTTGAAAAAGTGTAAGCCGATAAAGCGTTGCTGACGTGCGGGCGAAATGGCGGTCATCATTTCCGCGAGTGACAGCGAAGAAGTGTTGGAAGCGAAAATCGTCTCCGCTTTGCAAGCCGCGTCCAGCGTGGCGTAGGTCTCGCGTTTGATGGCCAGGTTTTCGATGATGGCTTCGATGATGATGTCGCAATCGGCCAGGTCTGCGAGGTTGGTTGTGCCGCTCATACGCCCGCGAATTTCGGTTTGTTGTGCGGCGGTAATGGTTCCCTTTTCGGCAAATTTGGCGAGCGATTTTTCGATGCCGGCAAAGCCTTTGGCGATTAGTTCATCCGAGACTTCGCGGACGACGACGGTAAAGCCCGCGCTGGCGGCGGTCTGCGCGATGCCCGCGCCCATCAACCCGCAGCCCAAGACGCCCACTTTTTTGATTTCCATGTAAGTATTTCTCCCGTAAATAAAATTAAACCCAAGAATCGCCGATGCTACCACCGACGCGCCAAAGCTGGCAAATCTGCCGCGCCGCGCTTCCCCTCCGCAAGCGGGTAATGGAGAGCGGGCGCAAGCGACCCTTCCCGACCTGCCAGGTTGTTGGGCGGGCTTGGTTTACGGCGTTAGATGAGCGTGATAACCCGCGCCGGGGCCGGAATTCGCGCACGCGCCGCTTGAAGAAAAGACGCGGGTATTGTAGGCTTATTGAGTTCTGGCGGCTGTAGCTCAGTTGGTTAGAGCGCGTGATTGTGGTTCATGAGGTCGTGGGTTCAATCCCCATCAGCCGCCCTTTAGAAAGCGTAAAAAGTAAATCGTGAATCGTAACAAGAGTCGCTTCCGGCTTCTCATTACGATTCACGATTTACTTTTTACGGCTTTTTTCCGTTTACCAATCGGCTTTTTGCAGCATGGCGGCGATGCGGTCAAACTTCTTTTCGCGGGCGTAGTCAAGCGCGGTGTAGCCGTTTTGCGCTTTGGCTTTTAAGTCCGCGCCACGGGCGATGAGCGTTTTGGCGGCGTTTTCTTTGCCCAAAGCGGCGGCCATGATGAGCGGCGTGACGCCCTTTTTGTTGGTACCATTGAGCCGCGCGCCGGCTTGCAAAAGCAGTTCGATGGATTTGCTGTCGTCGGCGGCAGAGGCGTAGAGCAAGGCGGTGTCGCCGTCCTCGTCGCCGTCGTTGGGATTAACGCCGCACGCCAGAATCGTCGGGATAAGTTCGGATTTGCCCTGCGCGGCGGCGGCCATGAGCGTGTTGACGCCCTTGTCGTTGACTTTGCGGGCATCTGCGCAAGCGCCGCTATTGTTGCTGTTATTATTGTTACCAGCAGCAGTGCCACGCGGCGGATTTTGCAACAAAGCGATGAGGCGGTCTTGCTTTTTCGCTCTGGCGTAATAGATGGCGGTATCGCCGTCTTCGTCTTTGGCGTTGGGGTCGGCCCCGCGTTTGAGCAAGGCGCGGGCCGCTTCTTCTTTGCCCAAAGCGGCGGCTATCATCAAAGGCGTGACGCCCTTTTTATTCTTGGCGTTGATGCGCGCGCCGGCTTTGACCAGCATATCAAAAACCTGGTCGCTGTCGCTGGCAACAGCGTAAGTCAGGGCCGTGTCGCCATCCTTATCACCGGCGTTAGGGTCAACTCCGCAAGCCAGAATCGTCGGGATAAGGTCGGTGCGGTTCTGGGCCGAAAAAATCATCAATGTAGTCGCGCCGTTTTCGTTGAGTTGTTTCGCTGCCTTACAAGCCTCGGCGTTGGGGCGCGCAGGGTTGTTGTTGTTGCTGGCATTCTTGTTGTCGCAACGCATAACCGGACGGCGCATACCGCTATATTCGGGCGCGATGGCGGCGGCGCGGGCGTCGGCCATGCGCGCGCCACTGTCGTCGCGTTGGGCGCGTAGCACGTCGCCTAACAACAACCAACCATCTTCGTCAGAGGCGTTTTCAGTGGTGTGTTTCTCCAGCAATTGACGCGCTGCGGCCAAATCACAACGCAAAATCGCCAGGCCCGCGCTGTCCGGGACGTAAGTTGAACCCAATTCGATGGCTTTTTCCCAGGTCTGTTGCGCCTGCGCTTTGTTGTCTAAAAGATAGTAAATCAAGCCGCTGTTGGAATAAGGCGCGCTCTCTTGGGTGTTGAGCGCAGAGGCTTCGCGGTACTGCGCGAGGGCTTGATTGAGTTGGCCCACTTTTTGCAGCATGACGCCGTAGAAAAAGCGCGTGTTGTAGTCTTTCGGGTCGCTCTGGATAGATTTTTCCATGAACGGCAGGGTCTCGCGGTAGCGGTGCAAGGCGTTAAGTGTCCGCGCCAGTTCATACGAAAGGCCCGAAACAGCCCCCGTCGCGTATTGTTCAGCGATGCGTAACGAAGTGCGGTAAGCGGTTTCGGCTTCGGTATAATTGCCGCGTTTGAACTGCACCCAACCCAAAGAGACGTGGCTGTAATACGCGCTCGCATCGGCTTGCACAGCGCGGTTAGCCCACAGCAAACCATTGTCTAAATCGTCCTGGTCGGCGTAGATAAAACCCAATAAAGCTCGTGATTCGTAGTCTTTCAGGTCGAGCCGCGCCGCTTTTTGCAGGTATGGAATAGCCTCTTCGTTATTGCCGTCTTTGCGTAATCTCTTGCCGGCGGTCAAGGCGTCATCCGCTAACTCCGCGTTGGATTTGCTGGCGCCCGGCCTGGCTTTGGGACGGACGACGGGCCGGCGCACCGGCGCAGCTTCAACACGCGCAATTACTTTCGGGGCCGGTTTAGGACGCGGCGGGGCCGGTTTGGGACGCGGCGTCGCCGTTTTTTCAACTTTAATGCTGCCCACGCCTTGCGCGTAAGACGACGCGCCCGACACGCTCAACCATAAACAGACGGCTAACAAGCCGCTCCCGCGAATCAACCACTTTTTCATGCTCAAAGTTTTCCTCGTTATATTATCGCGCCGCTTCCTAATGACGGTGCAAGCGTTAAATTTAGGCTACAATTACCGTCCCGTCAACCATTTCTCCAAACTAATCGCCGCGCTTGTCTGGCATCACGCGCTTTTCGTTGTTACTATTACCATCTTTACTATGACGGCATTTTCCGTCAGGCTTGCGCTAGGAAGATGTTGAGAAAGCAATTTTGGATGTATGACGACTGAAACAACCTTAGAATTAAAGAAAACGGTCAATCTGCCGCAGACCAATTTCGCGCAGAAGGCCAATTTAGGACAAGCAGAACCGGCGCGTTTGCAAAAATGGGCCGCGCTGGATTTGTACGCGCAGATTCAACAGGCGCGCGCCGGCGCCAAGAAATTCATTCTCCACGACGGCCCGCCTTACGCCAATTCCGACATTCACATCGGCACGGCGTTGAATAAAATACTGAAAGATTTCATCGTCAAATCGCGCAGCATGATGGGCTTTGACGCGCCATATGTGCCGGGCTATGACTGTCACGGGTTGCCGATTGAGAAGAAAGTAGAAGAAAAACTTGAAGCCAAAGGCAAGAAAAAGAACGACATCCCGCCCGTCTCGTTTCGCCGCATCTGCCGCGAACACGCCGCCGAAACGCTCAAACGCCAGACGCGCGACTTTATGCGGCTGGGTATTTTGGGCGAGTGGGACAACCCGTATCTGACGATGGCGCACGAATACGAAGCCGAAACCGCGCGGCTTTTCGGGCGTTTCGTCGAACGCGGCTACGCCTACAAAGGCTTGCGCCCCGTCTATTGGTGTATCCACGACCAGACCGCCCTGGCCGAGGCCGAGGTCGAATACCAACAGCATTCTAGCCCGTCAGTTTACGTCAAATTCCCGTTGGCTTCCGACCCCGCGCTAATTCACAAAGACTTAGCGGGACGCAAAATTTCGGTCATCATCTGGACGACCACACCCTGGACGCTGCCCGCGAATCTGGGCATCGCCGTCCATCCCGATTATGAATACGCCGCGATTGAAGCCAACGGCGAAGTTTATATCGTCGCCAGCGAATTGATTGGCGTCGTGCAGGAAAAATGTGGCTTGGGCGAAGTCAAAGTCCTGGCGCGTTTTGCGGGCAAAAAGTTAGACCGTTTGGAGTGTCGCCACGCCTGGATTGACCGTCCTTCGCTGCTGATGTGCGGCGAACACGTCACGATGGGCGGCGAGGCCGACGCCGAAACCGAGTTGGATGTGGACGCCGGACGCGACCGCAAAGAGACGGGCAAGGCCGGCACGGGCTGTGTCCACACCGCGCCGGGACACGGCCATGACGACTTTGTTATCGGCAAAAAGTACGGGCTGGAAGTCTATTGTCCCGTGGACAACGCGGGCCGCTTTATCCCCGAAGTTGAGCATTTCGCCGGCCAGAGCGTTTTTGAGGCCAACCCGAAAATCGTGGAATTCTTGCGCGAAAAGGGTTTACTGCTGTTTAGTGAAAGCTACGGACACCGTTACCCGTGCTGCTGGCGTTGTAAAAATCCGGTCATTTTCCGCGCCACGCCGCAATGGTTTATTTCGATGGACAAGGTGGCGAACGCCGCCGAAGACCACGATGTTGACGAGGACGGACGCGCCATTCCCAACTTCGAGAACGAAGACCACGCGCCCGAATCCCTGCGCCGCGCCGCCTTGCGCGAAGTGGGCCGCGTGCGTTGGATACCCGCCTGGGGCGAAGGCCGCATGACCAATATGCTGCGCGGGCGTCCCGATTGGTGTGTCTCGCGCCAGCGTGTGTGGGGCGTACCGATTCCCGCTTTCTATTGTGACGGCTGCGACGAAACCATTGCCAACAAAGATATTATCAACCATGTTGCAGATATTTTCGTCAAAGAGACCGCCGACGCCTGGTATGCCCGCAGCGCGACGGAATTGCTGCCCGAAGGCTTTGCTTGCCCGAAATGCGGCGGCGCGGCGTTTACGAAAGAGACCGATATTCTCGACGTTTGGTTCGATAGCGGCTCATCGTCCATCGCCGTGCTGGAACAACGCGCCAACCTGCGCTGGCCGGCAGATGTTTACATCGAAGGCGGCGACCAATATCGCGGTTGGTTCAACTCGTCGCTCTTCTGTGGTTTGGCCGCGCACGACACCGCGCCTTACCGCACCGTCCTGACGCACGGTTGGGTCGTGGACGGGCAAGGCAAGCAGATGCACAAATCGGCGGGCAACTCGGTTTCGCCCAATGAAGTCGTGCAACAATCGGGCGCGGAAATTCTGCGCCTCTGGGCGGCGGCGGTGGAATACACCGAAGATGTGCGCTGTTCCGACGAAATCTTGCAACGCACGGCGGACGCCTACCGCAAAATCCGCAACACGGCGCGTTACGCCCTGGGCAATTTGGCCGGTTTCGTGCCGAATCGTGACACGGTGGCCGACGACGAATTACAAGAGATTGACCGCTGGGCTTTGGCCGAATTGGACGAGGTCATCAAAAAGGTCGTCAAGCATTACGAGCGTTACGAATATCTGCCTATCTACCACGCGCTCTATAACTTCTGCACGGTGACGCTCTCGGCGCGTTACTTCGACATCATCAAAGACCGGCTCTATACCGCCGCGCCGCGCTCCTTTACGCGACGCTCGGCGCAGACCGCTTTGCATCGGATTTGTGATGCTTTGGCGCGCTTAGTGGCCCCGATTCTCGCCTTCACCGCCGACGAAATCTGGGAGAACCTGCCCGTTGCCGCCGACGGAAAAGCCTTGCCCTCCGTGCATCTGGCGACTTTCCCGCAAGTTCGTGACCGCGAAGATTACGAACTTTTACGCCGTTGGGAGCGTTTATTCTCGGTGCGCGACGAAGTTTTGCGGGCGTTGGAAGAAGCCCGCACCGCCAAACTCATCGGTAGTTCCTTGGAGGCCCACGTTCAGTTAGGCGTAGGCGACGAGGAAGTTTACAAGCTGTTGCAAAGCTATCATGGCGAGTTGCGTTATCTCTTTATTGTCTCGCAAGTTAGCATCGAACGCGCCGAAACACATCCGGTTCTCTTGCGCGTCAATATCGCCCGCGCCGACGGGAATAAATGCGAACGCTGCTGGAATTACTCCGCGCAAGTGGGCGCGTCTGAACGCTACACGACAGCCTGTGAGCGTTGCCTTGAGGCACTGGTGGAGATTGAGCAAGATTTGTAAAGCATGGCTGATTTGACCAACCCTCACGATGCTTTTTTCAAGGAGCTATTCTCACGACTGGAAGTGGCGCGTGACTTTATCGCGCACCATCTGCCGCCGGAAGTGGTTGAGTTGCTTGATTTAGAGACGCTGGAACAATACACTGGCACGTTTGTTGATGAGGCGTTGCAAGAGAGTTACTCGGATATTCTCTATCGCGTGCAGCGCGGCAACGGTGGCCCGTGCTGCGTCTATCTGCTCTTTGAACACAAAAGCCGGGCCGAACGGTTTACGCCATTGCAACTGCTCGGCTACCAAACGCGCATCTGGGCCGATTGCCTGAAAGCCGACCCAAAGCTGAAGAAATTGCCGCCCATCGTGCCGGTAGTCGTCTATCACGGCAAAGGCGGCTGGCGCGTGGCACCAAACTTCAGCGAATTGATAGATTGGGGACCGGACGAGGCGGCTCTGCGTCAATATGTGCCGGATTTCACCTATCATCTCTTTGAAACGCGCACTTACGACGAGTGGACGGCGCAAGACACGGCCTTGCTCAAGATTGGCCTGGCCGCGCTCAAATATATTTTCGAGAGCGATTTAGGGCGGCACTTGGCGCAATACTTTACGCTCTTTCAGGAGATGGACGAAACGGACGCGCGGGTTTACATTAGCGTCGTGCTGCATTATGTGACACAAACAGCGCAGCCGGTTACGGTTGAGGAAGTAGAGAAAGCGGTGCGTGCCGCTTTCACAAAACAAGGAGAAGCTATGAGACTCTCAATTATTGATCAATGGAAGCTGGAAGGTCTGCAACAAGGTCTGCAACAAGGTCTGCAACAAGGCCGGCAAGAAGCTAGAGAAGAAGCCCAACGACGCGAATCGGCGTTGCTTATTCGCCAATTGGAGCGGCGTTTCGCTACGCTGCCGGTTGATATGCGCGAACAAGTGGGCCGGCTTTCCTTTGCCAAACTGGAAAAGCTGGGCGAAGCGATTTTCGACTTTTCAAATATGAAAGAGGTGGCGGCATGGTTGCGGCGGAACAAAGCCTAAACGAATCGCGCAGTTTGGTCTGGCGCATGGCCTATCTGGTCGCAGCGGCGGCGGCTTATTTGCTTGACCAATCATCTAAAGCATGGGCGGCTAAGACTTTGCGCTGGCCGCAAGGCGACGAGTTCAAGGTCATTAAAGGCTTTCTCACTTTTGAATACGCTGAGAATTCGGGCATTGCCTTCGGCCAGTTGCAGAACAACGGCGGCTTGGGGCGTTGGTTTCTGACGGGCCTGGCGGCGGCGGCGGCACTTGCGGTGTTATTCTATTTCTTCCGCGCCCCACGCAACGAAGACCGCGTGTTGGGCGCGTGCGCATTGCTGCTGGCGGGCATTTTAGGCAACCTGACAGACCGCGTGCGGCTTGGCTATGTGATTGATTTCATTTCGTTTTACTATCAATCCTGGCACTGGCCCGTTTTCAACGTCGCTGACGCTTGCATCTGCGTCGGCGCGGTTTTGTTAGCCATAGACGCAATTTTTTCGAGCAAGTCCGAAAATGCTTCAGTAGCCGGTGAGCAAGAAGCAGCCTAAACTGCCTACTGCCTACTTCCTACTGCCTACTGCTTTATGCACCCTGAACTATTTCGCATCGGCAATTTTCCGGTCAACACTTACGGGTTGTTGATGGCTTTGGCGTTTGTGGCGGCGTTGCTCGTAGCCTCAAAGCTGGCAGCGCGTGACGGTCTGCCGCGTGAGCGCGTTTATGACTTGGGTTTGTGGATGCTGCTGGCGGGTTTGATTGGTTCAAAACTGATGCTTTTAGTGACCGAATCAGAGTATCGTCAGAATCCGGGGCTGATGCTTTCCTCAGACTTCTTGCGTTCGGCGGGCGTCTGGTACGGCGGTTTTCTCGCGGCGGTGGGTGTAGGAGTTGTTTTGATGCGGCGTTACGGCCTTTCGTGGTGGAAGGTGGCAGACGTTTTCGCGCCGGGCATTGCGTTGGGACAAGCCCTTGGGCGGCAAGGCTGTTTCGCGGCGGGTTGCTGCTGGGGCCGGCCCACCGGCAGTTGGTTCGGCGTTCATTTCACCGACGCGGGCCACGCCAATACGGGCGTCCCGACCATCGTTTCGCATCTGGAAAACGACGCGCAGCGCGAGGCTTGGGCGCAAAAACTGGGCGGCTTGTCGGCGCAATTGCACCTGCATCCGACGCAGCTTTACGAGTCATTTTTTGCGTTGGGGTTGTTCTTTTTTCTGCTCTGGCTGCACCGCCGCAAAACCTTTAGCGGGCA
>JAYVJN010000082.1:0-3457 GCA_043769325.1 Acidobacteriota bacterium | reverse complement strand
GGGCAACTCTTCGTTGATTTTTGCCAGCGCGTCCATGCCGTTTGAAGCAGTGACGACGCGATGCCCGTGTTTTTCTAATTTGATGGTCAAAAGTTTCCGTACCGTCGGGCTGTCGTCAACCACCATGACGGTCTTCTTGGCGCGCGGGGCTTTGACTTCCCCCGCTCTTTGCGCGGCAGCCTCGGCTTGCGCGACGGTTTGGCGGGCGCGTAACTGGGCCAGGCGCGAACGCAGCATTTCGTTGCTTTCATCGCGGGCGAGCGCGTTTTGCAAAGCCGTGATGCCTTCGCCGGTGCGCTGTAAGTTCAATAACGCCAAACCCATATAGTAATGCTTGGCTTCTTCGGGGTTGGTCTGCGCTTCATGTTGCAAACGCGCCACAATCTGTTCCAGCTTTTCCGTATCGGCTTCGTTATTGTCGAGAATGGCCTCCAAGTTTTCCAGCGACACAACAGCGTGGCAACCGGGACAGGCGGCTGGTTTCTGCGCCGTCGTGGCATTGCACAGGGGGCAAATCCAGGAGTGCAACTTAGCTTCGCGCATTTCGAGCTTGGCTTTTGCCAGCGCGAGGCCGGTTTGGGCGCGGTCACTGGCGGCGTTAATACTCAGAGCGCGTTCAAAAAATTCGACTTTCTCGCTTGGCGTGTCGGTCACATATGCCCGTAAGAGCCAGGCGTCTTCGAGGTTTTGGTCGTATTCCAGCACTTCTCCGACAATCGCTTGGGCTAATTCACGATGCCCCGACGAGGCGGCGGCAATCCCTTTTTGCAACAGGTTACGCGCCAATTGGGTGCGGGCTACCCCGCTTTGCGCCAGCGCTTGCGGGTGCTGCGGATTGATGTTCAGAACTCTTTGCAGAAAGCCCAATTGGTCTTCCGGCACTTCGGCCAAGGACGCTAACCACAACCAAGCGGTTTCGCTTTCCGGTTCAAAATCAGTAGCTCGTAAAAAGTAATCGCGGGCCATTACTTTATTGCCGCTATTGGCTTCGGCAACGGCTTGCTGCATGAACTTGCGGGCGCATTGTGAACGGGCCGGCAGCAACCAGGCCATCGCTTGTTCGTTGGTCGGGTTGAGGGCCAAGACCTTTTCCAACGCATTGAGCCGTTCTTCCGGCGCGTCTGCCACTGAAGAAAGCCACAACCAGGCGGCTTCGTTTTGCGGATGCTGCTCAGTGGCCTGGCGCAAAAACCTCGACGCTTGCCCTTTGTGGCCGTCACGCGCAGCAGTGATGCCTTTTTGTAACAAGGATTGCGCTATTTGCGCGTGCGCCGCCGCCATCCATGACTTGGCTTGTTCGTTGTGTGGATTGCTGCCCAGCGCGCGCTCTAAAAACGCCAAACGGTGTTCCGGCACGTCCACGATTGAAGCTAACCACAACCATGCCATTTCATTGTCTGGAGCTTGATCGGTCACCTGTAACAGTAAGGTGCGAGCTAAGGTGTGGTCGCCGGCTTGTGCTGCGGCAATACCTTCGCTCAATAATTCGGAAACCGCACTATGCTCAGTGAGTGGCGAGGTTTCTGTAATAATAGTTTGCATTGTTTTACTCCGCTTACGAGTCAAGAGTGAAGAGGGGCCACCTCTTGGGGTGTTAAGGAATTAATCGCCGGTATTGAATCGGCAAATGGTTTGTTCGGCACAAAGGCAGAGGAACGAAGCCATTGAACTTCAATTTGAATACTTGCTGCGAGGCGGTGTTTCAAAAAAGGTTAAAGAGAGCTCATCGGCCCTGCGTTTTGTGAGGAAATAATAGTAGCCAAACAAGCTTAGGGCGCATACTGTTGCGAGCGTACAGTTATGAGTAATTTGTCGCCTGAAAAGTGAAGGCCATATAGAAATGGTGTGAAATTGAGGAATGCAAAGCACCTTATTATCGGGTAGGAGCAACTTTCGACAGGCTTCCTATAACAACTGGAAGTCCTCGTAAATAAATACTATGGATGCCTGGTATTTGTCAAGAATAAACAACTTAAACATCATAAATAATTATTAACGAAATGGCAGTTAGTGGAAAACATTCAAGTTAAACACTATTTGTGAGACTCATCACCGCTACTCGGCCAGAGACCTTGTGCGCGGTAAGAGTTGAGTTTATTGTGCAGCGTTTTAAGGCTGAGGCCCAACAATTCGGCGGCGCGGGTTTTATTATTGTCGGTTTTTTGCAAGGTGCGGAAAATTAGCACTCGTTCCACATCATCCAGGGCCGTGCCTACGGGAAAAGAGACGGTGTCGCCAGAGGGCCGCGTGGGGGAACGCTGGTCGAGCATTTCTTGTGCCAGATGGCTGCGTTGAATCTCTTCGCCCGCGCAGATAACCACGGCCCGCTCAATAACGTTGCGTAACTCACGGACATTGCCGGGCCAGTCGTGAGTTTGGAGAACCGCCAACGCCGCCGGGCTGAGAAAACGCGCCTGCCGCTGATGTTTGGCGGAAAGTTGATTGACCATATGTTGCGCCAAGAGGGGTAAGTCCTCCTTGCGTTCGCGCAAAGGCGGTAGGTGAAGCGTGATAACTTTAAGGCGGTAGAGTAAATCTTCGCGGAACTCGCCGGCTTTGATGGCGGCGAAGGGGTCTTTGTTAGTGGCGGCGAGAACACGCACATCAACCGCAATTTCGCCGCTGCCGCCCAGCCGCCGCACCTTGCGTTCTTCCAAGACGCGCAACAGTTTAGCCTGCAACATGGCCGGCATCTCGGCGATTTCGTCTAAAAATAAAGTGCCGTTGTGGGCTAGTTCAAAACAACCGGCGCGGCGCGCCATCGCCCCCGTAAACGAGCCTTTTTCATGGCCGAAAAGCTCAGATTCCATGAGCGTGTCAGGGATGGCTGAACAATTAATGGCGACGAAAGGAGCATCCTGGCGCGGGCTAAGTTGGTGCACGGTGCGGGCGACGACTTCTTTGCCGGTGCCGGATTCGCCGGTTATCAGGACGCTGGCGGAGGATGCGGCAATTTGTCCGATAAGCGCGTAAATGCTCTGCATCGCTTCGGACGTGCCGACCAATTCGCCGAACGCGCCCCGGTCTCGCAGTTGTCGGCGCAAGGCTTCGTTTTCGCGCCGCGTTTCAGCATAAGCGACGGCGTGGGCCACTGAAACGCTCAAACGGCGCACATCTACCGGCTTCTCAAAATAGTGATACGCGCCCTCGTCTTTAACGGCGCGCACCGCCATTTCTACCGAACCATGTCCGGTCAGCAAAATGACGGCGATTTCGGGATATTTTTCGCGGACGGCTTTTAACAGGGCGAAACCATCCAGATATGGCATGAAAACGTCCGCCAGAATGACCGACGGCTGGAATTCTTCGACCAGGCGCAAAGCCGCGCGTCCGTCGTAGGCCGTCGCGGTCTCGTATGTATCCGAAAGCATCACGCGCACACTTTCTGCGGCATAACGCTCATCGTCCACGATGAGGACTCTTCCTTTTGGCATGGGGCAATGTGTTTGAGGAGAGA
>JAYVJN010000081.1:0-5689 GCA_043769325.1 Acidobacteriota bacterium | reverse complement strand
AAAGTCATCAACAAGAATCTGACCAACGACGAAATCGTGGACATCTGCGGCGCGGTTTTTGATAGAGGGATGCTGACCATCAAACTCTACATGATGGTCGGCCTACCGACGGAAACCCAAGAAGATTTGGAAGAAATGGTTGCGCTCGTCGAACGCATCAAAGACCGTATGTTGCTGGCAGGCAAGAAATTCGGCTATGCAGGTAAAATCATCCCGTCGCTCAATGGCTTTGTGCCGAAACCGAATACGCCCTTTCAGTGGGAACCCGTCTGCGAAGAAAAAGAGTTAAAACGCCGCCTCAAATGGGTTTGCAAACAACTGGCCCGCGTGCCTAATGTCGAGGTTCGCGCTATGTCGGCCCGCATCGCCCACGACCAAGCTTTGTTAAGTTTGGGTGACCGTCGTTTAGGCACAGTTTTGGAACTCGCCTCACGGCTGGACGGCGACCTCAATGCGGCGATACGCCACACCAATCTCAACACCGCGCATTACACCAGCCGTCAGCGCAGTTACGAAGAAGTTCTGCCCTGGAATATCATCAACACCGGGCAGACCCGCGAATTTTTCCAGCAAGAACACGAACGCGCGCAAATCGCCCGTTCGACGGCGAAATGCCCGTCGGTGAGCGAATGCACGCGATGTGGTGTTTGTCCGACGACCTGGCTGGGCGAAGCCGCGCCCGCGTTGGTGCAACTGCAAGGCTTAAAACCAGCCGTGCAAGCGGCTCTGGCGGCAGCTATTTAGTCAGCATACCGGAAGTTGAAACTGTGTTTTTGAACTCGTAGGGGTAAGTGTAAAGTCCGAAAGGTAGAATATCCACCTGCGCCGTGTATTTTAAAGATGCGGTGACTCCCGCGCCTTCAATTGTCTGCACTTCTAAGGCCGCGTTTTTGGGGACGCCATATGCCGGCAGAGTTGACTCCAACTTGCGTTGCACCCAGCCCACCATATTCGACTGCGCTGCCGGAATTGCCGAGGACTGATCCACAATTGTCTGCATCTCTTGTTTCAAAGTAGCCCCGTTATAAGCCACAGGAATATATTGAAAGCCGGCATAGCCTCCCAAAAAAACAGCCGCCAAAAAGATAACTACCTTTAACTGGCCTTCGCCGCGTTCCCCACGACGGGTTTCTGACACATTTTTACTATTCATTTGATTCATTGGTTTTGCGCCCCTTCGCAAGAGGTAGGCAAGTTGTTCAAAGTTCCAGGTGCAAAGTTCAAAGATAAATTCCCGAAGTGCAGAAAATATCACTTTTCGTTAAGCCAGAAACTTTAGACTACTGATTTATTGATAGAGGAAATTAAGCGGCAAGCAAACAATTTCGGTGAGTTAAGCGGGTGAACAAAAGTGTTTCCGGTTTATTGAGAAGTCGAAGCTGTTGCGAAACAGGCATTTAACTTTGAACTTTGAACCCGAAACTTTGAACTCTCGGCTTACGCCAGCCGCAGAGCTTCGCGCAGGGCTTCGCGTAGAAGTGGTGGGGAAATTTCACGCCCGTCAACGATGCAGGCGCGTCCGAGTTGTTCGAGCAGCACCCACTTGACGTGGCCGCCGACGCTCTTTTTGTCACCGGCTAAAGCGTTTATCACGTCTTCCGCCGGAATATCCGCCACGCGCGGCAATTTGCCGCAAGCGCGCACGGCTTTCTGTAACGATTCTAACGCAGAATCATCCAATAATGCTAGTCTTTTCGACAACTCTCCCGCCGCCAGCATTCCGTAACCGACGGCTTCGCCATGCCGGAAACGGCGATAGCCCGTCACTGTTTCGAGCGCGTGGCCGACGGTATGGCCGAAATTAAGGATGCGCCGCGAACGCGCGTCGGTGCGGGTGGCATCTTCGCGTTCATCGCCAACTACGATGCCCGCCTTAAACGCGCACTGCGCCGCAATTAGTTGCGCCATCTGCGGATGCGTAAAATTTGCGGAGCCATTTTGCATGAGAAAAGCAACGGTTTCAGCAAAGAGAACGCTATCGCCCGCCGCGCCTTGTTTGACAGCTTCACACCAACCGGCGGTTACTTCGCGGCGCGGCAAGGTAGCCAGCGTTTCCGTATCAATTATAACGGCGGCAGGTTGGTGGAAAACGCCAAGTAAGTTCTTGCCGCGCTTAGTATTAACGGCTGTTATGCCGCCTCGGAAGCGTCAATTTGCGCCAGCAAGGTCGTCGGGACTTGCACAAAAGGCAGCCCACGCAAATACAAGGCCGCCGCGCAACCCGCCAAATCGCCCACCACACCGCCGCCCAAAGCGATTACCGCGTCGCCGCGTTCAAACTTTTCCGCTAATAAAAAATCTAGCGCGTGTTCCAAGGTGCGCCAGTTTTTGTGGTGTTCGCCGTCCTTCATCTGCCAGGTGACAACGCCAAACCCCTGTTGCTTCAAGCTTTGCACGGCTTTTGCGCCGTACAAAGCAAAAATCTTAGGGTTAGAAAAGACCGCCACGCGCCCTGCCGCCGGCAATGCCGCCCGCACCGTCGCGCCCAAATGCGCCAGCAAACCGGCCCCGACGCTGATGTCGTAAGCCCGCACCGCCTCGCGCAATGTCACCTGCACCGTTTCCGTCATGGCTTGCTCTGCAAAACTTCGCGTAAAGTCTCGGTCAACAACTCAAAACTGGGTTCGCCCGCGCCGACGGCTTGCGCCAAAACTTCCGTTGAATAGCGCGAACCCGTGTTCCACCAATCTGCCAAATCATCGCCGGCCCGTCGCGCCGCCCACCAACGCCGCCCGTAGCGAATGCGTAAATAATCGCCCAACGCCGCCGCCAACAAAGACGCGCGCCAACGCGCCACGCCAGCCAAAGGTTGCATTGTAGCAGCCAAAGCAAACGCCGCGTCATGCTGAAAACCGGTTGCTTCCGTCAAACTTGCGCTGTACGACGCCGCCAAATTTTCCTCACGCGGGTCGGCGTGGGCCTCAATTTGCATTTCCCACAGCATTAACGCGCACAAACGCCGCGTTTCGGCCAGCGTGCGCCAGGCTTCATCACGAGCCAAATTACGCGCCGTTTCCGGCCCCAAGCCGGCGCGATGTTCGCGCAACCAGGCGGCATCATAAAAAAAACCGCGAAACAAAGCCGCGTAACCTTCGTTAATGGCCCCGTCGGACGCATAAACAAAAGCCGGATGGCGCGTGGCTAAGTCGTTTGAAGTATGCGCGTAATGCTGCGCCCGCCCGACGGCGGCAAAAAAATCGCGGTATGCGCTCACTCCTCCGTGTGAGGTGAGCGAAATGAACACTTCTGCCGGCGGGCGCGTGGCGAAACAGGCTGTTTCACTCTTTTTGCCGGGCCGCTCCAGGTTGTCAATGTGCAGGTTTTGTTGGCCCGCCCGCCAGCCCAGCCCGCGCAAGAAATCGTGGTAAGTCGGCAGTAAATCGTGCGCCGGAAAACAAGGGTGAGGCTGTGGCTGATGATACCAGCCAAGCCAATCGCCTTCGTTCAATTGTTCCAGATCCGCGTCAGGCCACAAGCGCGGCGCAAGATTGGCGAGAGCGGCGCGGTAAAGGCTTTCCGTCTGTTGTAAAAAGCCGTTGGCGGCCCGCGCCACATTTGCCAAAATGACGCCCGTGACCGCCGCGAAAAGTTCGTTGTAGCCGTCAAACCCCAAATCTTGCGCTGCTTGGCGTTGCTGTAAACGGATTTCTGCGCGTAAATCATCGCCGCCGCGCACTCGTTCAGCCCAACGCGCCGTCAAATCACGGCGGGCCGAGGCTTGGGTTGTTTGCGCCAGAATTGTAGGGAAATTGTCGCTGCCGACGCGCTGTGTCTGCCAAAGCAGATGCGTGGCGGCTTCGTAATGGGCGAGTTCGTATTTCACCGCCCGCGTCTGCGCCCCTACATACTCCAAGCGCAAAGCATCGCGCAAACGGGCCGCGCTTTCCCTTTCGGTGGCGGTATAAAAGGCTTCCGTATCCAAGCCGTCAATAGTTTCACGCCGGAAAAGTTCGCTGTAACGCTCGTAAATGGCGTGGACGGGTTGCGCGAGGGGCCGACCGGCGTGCGCGGCATAACGCGCTGCGGCTAAAGCGGCGTGGTACTCTCTAAACTCTTGGCGGCAAACATCCCAATCCATTAATTCCACCTTATGCGGCAAAGACAGAATACGCAAATGACAAAAGGAGCAGTCAAGCCCTGTTACCGTCGCGGCTGACTGCTCCTCAAAATATCAGTATAAAGTGAGACAGGCGCGACCCGTGGAAGCGGTCGCGCCTGTCCTAAAATGTGGTCGCTGTCCTCACCCCAGCAACCACTTGAGACGGAGGATCCACCAACCGTCTCTCTTGCCCCACAATATACATCGCAAGGCGCGTGCCACGCAAGTATATTTTTACGAATTTTTATCAAACTGTGTGAAAACTGGATTTACAGGTCGCAACAGACGTTGCGTTCATAATTCCCAGGATAGCTTTACTCACTACTAGGAAAATTTTACGTTAAATACGATGTAACACTTACACGTTAGCGTACTAATTACTCAGTGCGGCCTTGATGACCGCCGCTAAATCGTGGGCGAAGGCGTCAATTTTTTTCTGATTGGCCCCTTCAATCATCACACGGGCCAACGGTTCAGTGCCTGAATAGCGTAAAAGCAGCCGCCCGGTGTCACCTAACTCTTTTTCTATCTTCTCTTTAGCGGAAACAATGGCGGGCACCTCAGAAAAAGATTTTTTTTCTTGCACGCGCACATTAACTAATATTTGCGGATAGCGCGTAAAGCCCGCGACGAGTTCGTGTAAGGGTTTGCCCATCGTTTGCATGGCTTGGAGTAAAAGCAAAGCCGTCATCATGCCGTCGCCGGCCAGACTCAAACGCGGAAACATGATGTGGCCCGATTGTTCGCCGCCAATGCTTGCGCCGGAGTTGAGCAATTCTTCCAGCACATATTTGTCGCCAACATCGGTGCGCGCCAGCGTCCAGCCACGCGAACGAAGCGCGATTTCCAGGCCGATGTTGCTCATCACCGTCGCCACGACCAGGCCGTCGGGCAATTCGCCGCGCCTATCCAGATATTGCGCTAAGGCCCAAAGCGTGGCGTCGCCGTCCACGATGTCGCCGCGCGCGTCCACAAAAAGCGAACGGTCAGCGTCACCGTCAAACGCGACGCCGAGGTCGGCCCCGTGTTCGGCTACTTTTTCTTGCAAGCCTTCCAGATGCAGCGAACCACAATCACGGTTGATATTCTGGCCGTCGGGGGCGCAATTTATAGCAATGACTTCCGCGCCGAGCGAGGCGAACAAGTCCGGCGCGAGGTGCGAAGCTGCGCCGTGAGCGCAATCCAGCACCAGTTTATTGCCTTTGAGCGACAAATCTTTAGCGGCGTCATGGCGCAATTGCACGAGATAACGGGCGCGTAAAGCGGCGGCGCGGGCCGCATCCGGTTGATAACCGTTAAGGTCGGGCACGACTGTGTCGGACGCGGCGGCGATGTCGGCTTCGATGAGCCGTTCGGTGGCGTCGTCTAGTTTACGGCCCGTCGGGGCGAAGACTTTGATACCGTTGTCGTGGTAAGGATTGTGCGACGCGCTGAGGACGACGCCCGCGTCCGCCGGTAAAATACGCGCTAACGTAGCGACACCCGGCGTGGTTATAACGCCCGCCGCTTCGCAAACCGCTCCCGCTTCGCTGGCGCCGGCGACGAAAGCCGCTTCAATCCACGCGCCGGATTCGCGCGTGTCGCGGCCTA
>JAYVJN010000080.1:0-5408 GCA_043769325.1 Acidobacteriota bacterium | reverse complement strand
TAAAGGCAACATGAACGCACCACCGAAAACCGCCGCCGCCGCCTTTGATGGTTCGCGCGCTTTTGACCACGTTCGCCAACAAGTTGACTTCGGCCCGCGTCCGGCTGGTTCGCCGGAGTTGGCGAACGCCCGCGCTTACCTGGTCAAAGAATTGGAAAGCTACGGCCTCAAGGTGACGCCAGACCAATTCACGCCGGCCACGCCCGAAGGCCCGAAACAGATGGTCAACCTGACCGCCGAAATCGCGGGCGAATCAAGCGAAGTCATTATGTTTGCCAGCCATTACGACACAAAACTGATGCGCGATTTCAAGTTCGTCGGAGCCAACGACGGCGGTTCGTCCACCGGAGTTTTAGTTGAACTGGCCCGTGTGTTAGCCTCTGCGCCTAAACCGAAATACACTTATTGGTTTGTCTTTTTTGACGGCGAGGAAGCCTTTTGCCCCGAATGGGACGAATGTAAAAACCCCGACGGCAGCCAGGATAATACTTACGGCAGCCGCCACTTTCTTGCGCAACTACAAGCCCATAATGAAGTTAAGCGTGTGAGGTCAATGATTTTGCTGGACATGATTGGCTACAAAGAGTTGACCATCCCACGCGAGAGCAGCAGCACGCGCTGGCTTTCCGACGCCATCTGGCAAGCCGCCAAAGAAAAAGGCCAGGGCGCAGTATTTATCGAAGCCGCCGAACAAGTGACCGACGACCACACCGCCTACCTCGCCGCCGGCATCCCTTCGGTTGACCTCATTCAACTAAGCGGTTATCCATACTGGCACGAAAAAGAGGACACGCTCGACAAAATCTCGCCACGCAGCCTGAAAATAGTCGGCGATGTGGTACTGGCGGGTTTACCCAAAATTGAGGAAAAATTGCAGAAAAGCGTAGCCAAGTAACAAGCACCGGAAGTTACCCGAATGGACGTAAAAAACTCTTTCAAAGATTTCACCCAAAGATTCAAACTGCTGATTGGCAAGAATCCACAACTCATTACAGTTACCCTGAGCAACATTTTCACCATGCGGCTGGTGGGCAATAAAACGCATGGCGACTTAGCCGAAATCGCTATTGCTGAATTCATCAACCAGTATATGTACGATTTCCGGTCAATCCATGTGGGCAAAGACCTCTTTCGCGCCAAGCAAAGTGAAGAAGACATCAAAATCATCAATGAGATAACCCAAGCTGAATTTTCTGTAAGCCTCAAAGCCTACGGTGAGGGGCCGCTTCAATTATCCACCGATAAGCGGAGTTTAATGTTTGACACGCTCAGGAATTACGGAACTGAGATAGCCGACAAACCCACGATTTTGCGTCTCATGGAAAGTCCGGTGTTCGCTAACTTTAGCAATATCAATGTTCTTCCGCTTATTTACGATGAGAAGCGGCGCAGGTGTAACATTCTGGTTTTTGACTATGAACGGGCGCAGCAACAAATGGCGCGTATTAGTTATCTCGAAAAAGGCCAGGGGCGCAAGCATCCGGTTTACCGCTTTTACGATGGCGAAGATGATTATGTTTGTGAGGTGCGCTACGGCGGGGCTACTGCCAACGCGCTGCAACGCGGGCTGTGGACGAACACGAAAAACGGCGCGAAATACTTCGATAGTCTGACCGATGGTTGGATAGATTATTCTTTGAATCATGTTCTGGTGAAACTATTTTCCCATGCATTACTCGCCACCCAAAGCGCGCACGAAACCGTTCTGGCTGAATTACAAAAGGACATTGAGGCGCAAAAACATGGCGCGAGATTAGTATGACTGAAAATTTGGCTCTTCCTAATTTGTTCCCGCTATCTTTGTTTGAGGACATCGTACTTGATGCGCCACGCACAGAAGGGATTAAGTATGCCGGATCGAAATTGAAATTATTGCCGCACATTCTGCGGTTAGCCCGACAAGTCAATCCGCAGACGGTGTTAGATGGTTTTTCTGGCACTACCCGCGTGGCGCAAGCGTTCGCGCAATTCGGCTGTCGCGTTATCGTTAACGATATTGCGGCCTGGTCAAAAACATTCGCCGCGTGTTACCTGCTGAACCCGTATCCGGCGGCCCATTACCGCGAGTTAATGGCGCATTTGAACGCTATGCCGGAAAAAGACGGCTGGTTTACGGAGCATTACGGCGGCAACGGGCAAACTGCTTGCTCTAACCAAGAGGACGGTTTCAAAAAGCCCTGGCAACGACATAACACAAGAAAACTCGACGCGATTCGTGAAGAAATTGAACGCCTCGCGTTAGATGTTCACGAAAAAGCCGTTGCGCTGACCAGTCTTATCCGTGCGTTGGACGAAGTAGATAGCACGTTGGGGCATTTCGCCTCATATCTTAAAGAGTGGTCGCCGCGTTCCTACAACCGTTTACAGTTGAAGACGCCGCGCTTAATTCCTTGTCAAACCAGCCACGAAGTTTATCAAGGTGATGTCTTTGGCTTGTTGCCAAAAATCACAGTGGATTTGGCCTATTACGACCCGCCATATGGCTCAAACAACGATAGAATGCCACCTTCGCGGGTGCGCTACGGGGCCTATTATCATCTTTGGACTTCCATCTGTTTATTCGATAAGCCGGAATTATTCGGGAAGGTTAAACGCAGAATTGACACTTCTGATAAGCTGGGGGCGTCGGTTTTTGAAGAATTCAGAAAAAGCGAGACGGGCCGCTTCATCGCGGTTGAAGCCATCGAACGGTTGCTGCAACAAACACAAGCGCGGCATATCATTTTGTCATACAGTTCCGGCGGCAGGGCGACGGCGCAAGAATTAAATGATGTAATTAATCGCGCCGGACAGCTTATCGAAGTTGTCGAAATTGATTATAAACGCAATGTTATGGGTGGAATGCGATGGACTAACGAATGGGTGCGCGAGGCCGAAACTACAAATAAAGAGTTCTTATTTTTGCTTGAAAAGCAATCTTGATTTATATGGCTGAAAAAAAACGCATCGCGGTTATCCCCGGCGACGGCATCGGGCCGGAAGTTACGAATGAAGCTGTGCGCGTCTTAGAGCGCGTGCAAATGACTTATGGCGTGGAACTTGCGCTGACCCATTTTGATTGGGGGGCAGACAAGTTTTTGCGCGAGGGCGTGAGTTTACCCACCGGCGCGTTGGAGATGTTGCGCACGGATTTCGACGCGATTCTCGCCGGCGCGTTCGGCGACCCGCGTGTGCCTACGAACCAGCACGCTGAGGATATTTTGTTGGGAATGCGGCGCGGTCTCGATTTGTACGTCAATCAACGGCCCGTGAAATTGTGGGACGCGCGGCTGACGCCTTTGAAAAATCGCGCCGAAACCGATATTGATTTTGTCGTTTTCCGCGAAAATACCGAAGGCGCGTACTGTGGCGCAGGCGGCTTCCTGAAAAAAGGCACGCCGCACGAAATCGCTACGCAAGAAGAACTTAACACGCGGCACGGGGTAGAAAGAATTATCGTGGCGGCCTTTGAATACGCGCAAAAAACCGGACGCAAAAAAGTCACAATGGCCGATAAATCCAACGTCCAACGCTTTGGCGGCGATTTGTGGCAACGGACTTTTAAGGATGTCGCGGCGTTTTACCCAGGCATCACGGCCAATCATCAATACGTTGACGCGATGGCGATGTTTATGGTCTTAGACCCCGCGCAGTACGACGTAATTGTGGCAAATAATCTGTTTGGCGATATTTTGACGGATTTGGGCGCGGCTTTGCAGGGCGGTCTGGGTTTGGCGGCTTCGGGCAACATCCATCCGGGCCAGGTTTCGCTGTTTGAACCCGTGCATGGCAGCGCGCCGCCTTTGGCCGGCAAAGGCGTGGCGAATCCGGTGGGGGCTATCCTGACAACCGCGATGATGCTAGAATGGCTGGGCCACAAAATCGCTGCGCAAGCCGTCGAACGCGCCGTCACGAGTGCTATCAAAGACGGGCAAACCACTCAGGACTTGGGCGGCGTATTGTCAACCACAGAAGCGGGCGCAGCGATTTGCGAACGTATTTAGAGGTAGGGGGAAAGCGTTCCAATGTCCGAAAAAGCAGAAAATAGACGGGCCATTTTTTTAGACAACGTGATACAAAAATATATCAGAGAGGAACGACAGTATTGGCGGGAACGGCGGGCATTTCACAAAAAACTTAATGAGCAAATCGCCACTATAAAAAAAAACGAAGCAAAGTAGATGAAAAATCAGCAACATTAGACATTATTCGGAATAAGGTTGATAAATTGCTACTAGCTTTAGCTAGTGGATAGATAAAGACAACAAATGGTTGGCTTTAGCCAAATTTAGCGGGGGAATTTCGAGCGGCCTTGCTGCTTTAGCTGAAACTCGTCGCAATCCGTAGCGACTTCCATAGATTCGGCTAAAGCCGGTAATTTTTTGCCCTTCGTTCCACTAGCTAAAGCTAGTGGCAAGTGATAATTACCGGGAAACGGCTGAAGGTATTTCCGCTAATGTCTATTGTTGGAGATGCGAATAAATTATGAATGAACGCGGAAAAGACGCGACGCAAAGAGTGCTTGCCATCATCGTCATTGTAGCGATGCTGTTGGTGATGCAGATACCTTTGCCCGTGATTGTCTTTTTCGCGGCGATTACTTATTTCATTTGGCGGGCGGTGCAGCGTTCGGAGCAACAGGAAATCGGGCGCGTCTTTGAGTTTTACATTGCCGCGCACGAGATTTTGCGCGATGACGCGCGGCGTTGGTTTGGCTTTGAGATGGCGGAGGTGGTGGAATCGGGCGAACGCCTCTTGTGTGATATGCCGGACGCGCCGCCGTTAGCGCATTTCGCGCTCGGCGCGCTCTATTACCGCGCCGGCGAATACGGGCCGGCGGCAGAACATTTGTCCTACTTGCTGGAAAACGAACGCGCTAACGAAACCAAGCAATTTGCCCCTTCGCCGGAATTGCGCCGTTATGCGGCTGTCTTGCGAAAAGTAGAACGCTCGCCGGAAGACGCGCCGCTTACCGCCGCCGCTTTGCATGGCCTGGAACTAGCCCGCCGTGAGCAAGCGGAAACACTTTTGGCCGCCAGCCGCGCCGAACTCGGACTGAAAAGCGGCAGCGCGCCGCAACAAATTGAGCAAACACCGCCGCCTGTCACCTTTGGTTGGGCGCAATCCGCGCTGGCTCCGCCGCCCTCTATCTCCGAAGTTTTACGCCACGTTTACGAAGACGAACCCAACGAACTGACGCAATAGACATCTTAAATTAAGGGTTTCGCGGATAATAAAAAGGTTAGAGTTACGCTTTTAAGCGTGAGTTTTACGCCGCCAAGCACGCCTCAATGCGTAACTCTAACCGTCGGAATACTTTCTCTTGCCTACTTAGTAACGCAAAGAAAATAAATCAACCCGTTTAGAGGCGGTCTCTGACCGCCGTTGCCGCTACGAGTCAACCCCACCGGCGGTCAGAGACCGCCTCT
>JAYVJN010000079.1:0-7497 GCA_043769325.1 Acidobacteriota bacterium | reverse complement strand
CCGCGTGAAATCGTGCGCCACGAAACCGACGGGCTACTCGTTGAGAATGGCGACGTAAACGCTTTGACGGCGGCCCTGCAACGCCTGATGAGCGACGATGACGAACGCCGCCGGATGGCCGCCAACGCGCCCGAAGTGTTGGAAAGGTTTGGTTTAGAGCGTGCCGTGAACGATTGGGAAAAACTTTTCGCAGAAGTGCTAAAAACTAAACAGGTAACTGATTAGGTCTAGGCCGGGAGCGCACGCTTCCCAGCGTGCCGCGAACGCCGCCAGGCGTGAGCCGGTGGCACGGAGACAAGGTTTTTCCGCCAGTGCGTGTTGTGAAGCCCGCCGTGCCTGATGGCACGGCCAGCACGCTAGGAAGCGTGCGCTCCCAGCGCGCGTACCTAATCAGTTACCTAAAAACTAAAAACTATGCCAGCCTCCATCATCGCCCAACATTTCGCTTTGCACCAAGCCGTCTTGGGCGAGTTTGGCGTGGCGTTGCCGGCGGGCGCAGAGGTCTTGGATTATGGCTGCGGCAAGGGTGAGATGGTGGAGGAATATGAACGTCGGGGCTTGGCGGCGTTTGGTTGTGACCCGCGCCTGACAGTTGCCACGGATACGCTGCGCCGGATGGATGACTTTCGCATCCCGTTTCCCGACAACAGTTTCGCGTTTGTCTTTTCCGACCAGGTAATGGAGCACGTCCAAGACCACGCGGCGGCGGCGCGGGAGATTTGGCGCGTGTTGCAGCCTGGCGGCGTTAGTCTGCACATCTTTCCGGCGCGTTGGAAGCCTCTGGAATCGCACGTCTTAGTGCCGTTTGCCGGCGTCTGGCAAAGCCGCGCCTGGCTTTCTCTGTGGGCGCGTTTGGGTGCGCGGACAAGCGCGCAAAGTAATCTCACGGCCCGCGAAATCGTCGCCCGCAACCACGAATATCTGACCACGCGCACCAATTATCTGAGCAAAAACGAATTGCGGCGCGTTTTTGTGGAACAGTTCGGCAATATAACTTTCGCCGAACGTCAACTCTTATGTCACACTTACGGCGGCGCGCGCCGTCTGGCCGGTTTAGCTAAATGGTTGCCCTTTGTGGCTTCGTTGTACGGTTCTTTTTACAGCCGCGCTATTTTTGTCAAAAAAAGTAGCGCGGCATGAAATTCTTGTCACTAATCAGACACTTAAAGTAGGAGACAAAATATATGCCAAATTTGGTTCATGTACCCGGTATCGAAAACACCTCGCAAGCGTTTCGTGACAAAGTTATCGCCATTGCCGCAGAAATCGGGGTTGACCCGAATTTTCTGATGGCGGTGATGAGCTTTGAGTCGGGCGCGTCTTTTAATCCGGCCAAAAAGAATCTGGCCGGCAGCGGCGCGGTGGGGCTGATACAGTTCATGCCCAAGACAGCGATAGGCTTAGGCACAACGACGGCGGCCCTCGCCTTGATGACGCCGGAAGGCCAACTTGATTTTGTGCGGAAGTATTTTCTGCCGTTCAAAGGCAAGCTCAAGACCCTTGAAGACACTTATATGGCGGTGCTGATGCCGTCCGGCGTCGGCAAAGGGCCAGGCCACGTTCTGTTCAAGGCGGGAACTATCGCTTATAAACAAAACAAGGGCTTGGATGGCAACGGCGACGGCGTTATCACCGTTGCGGAAGCGGCGGCTAAGGTGCGTGAACGCTTGGGCGCGCCTTTGTCCGAGTTTGCCAAGCCACTGCAACGCGGCGACAACAGCCCGGAAGTCGCCAATTTGCAACGCGAGTTGGTTGACCTGGGTTACATGACCTTGCAGGAAGTCAACACGGGGCAGGGAACTTTCGGCCCTAAAACGGAAGCGGCCCTGAAAGCTTTCCAAAAGGATATTGAGTTGGGCGAGAGCGGCACTTACGATTCCGCAACGCAAGCCGCCATCAGCCAAATCAACGCCGGCGTGCAAAAAGGCAGTCTGGGCGGAATCGTCAAGGCCATGCAGCAACGCCTGGTCTCGCGCAAGTTGATAACGGCGGCGGTAGTCGCCACCGGCCCCGGCACCTTCGGCCCGAGCACGCAAGCCGCGCTCATCACCTTTCAGTTGAAAGCCGGTTTAGAGCCGAACGGCATCCTTAATGATGAAACCTATCGCGTGCTGTTCCAAAAAGAGACCGCGCCGGCCCCGCCGCCGCCCGCCGCTAACGGCATTGACGCGGTGTTGCCCGAGCGCGGCACGGGATTCGCAACGTATAACCGCGAACCCGGCGGGGCCGACCAATTTGGCACACAGCTAACCATCAACGCCATCATTGACTTAGGCCAAGCCTGGTTTTTGTCGCACCCGGAAGTTCCCCTGCAATTCGGCGACATCAGCCGGCACGGGGGCGGCAAATTTCCCCCGCACCACGCCCACCAAAAAGGGCGCGAGGCCGATGTGCGTCCCATTCGCAAGGATAACGCGATGGCCGCGACCAACATTAACGACCCGGCTTACGACGCCAAACGCACGGCGGAATTCGTCGCGTTGGTGCGCAAGAAACACCCTCAGGCGACCATCTTTTTCAATGATAAGAAGTTGATAGCCGCCGGTCAAACCAAGCCTTTAGGCGGCCATGACAATCATTTGCATATCCGCTTTCCGTAGAAATTTGAGTTATCTTTGTGAGGCAGTAGAGTCGGGTAATGCGGAGTATTGCCAAACAGTATTTTCGCCGGCTACCAGGACCGCGTTTCGTTGACCCTTTTCGTCTAGCGGTATAATTGCCAGTCCGTTTACGTCTTCGGGCAAGATTTCCTGGTAGAGCAGTTTACCTTGTTCGTCGTAAACATAAAAAAGAGAGCGGTCAAGCAAGACAAATGTGGCAACAACTGCGAGTGCGGGCGGCTTTCCGGCTTGCAGTTGTACCCACGCGCCATATTTCTGGTAAACCTCTTCAGTCTCTTTCTTAAAAGAAAACTCAGGATTACTTGTAAGTCCACCCTCTTGCTGCGGTTCTTTTAGTTTAATACTACTGAGCGGCGCGTCAGCCTTAAACGCAACATTACCGGAGAAATCAACCAGCCACAAAACGCCTTCGTCTATATCCAGAATTTGCGGTACAGGCTTAGGCCCCTTGCTTTGGATAAAATCAACTGGCCCAAAGTAGCCTGGTAATTTAGCCTGGCGCAACTCGTTCCCCTGCGCGTCAAAAATCTGAACTTTGTCACTCTCTACCGAGACAATTTCCGTTTGCCCATTATTATCTACATCAAGTATCGCCAGGTCGTTGCTTAAACGCTCAGGCCGTTGTTTCCAAAGCGTATTACCTTGCGCGTCAAAAGCTTCCAGCAAATCATTCTTATTCTCATACCAACTCTTTATGAACTCTTGCGTGCCATTGCCATCTAAATCTCCCGCGACGACTTTCCGCGGCAGTTTATCCGCATTAAAGGTGAAATCCTCATCGCGGGTAACAATCGGTTCGCCTTTATTATTGAAAAGCACAAAGCCCGCCCCACCTCCATAAGCGTACACTTCGGTAATCCCGTCGCCTTCAACATCAATAAACCGCCAATTGTAGAACCCTCTGTTCTCGTGGGGCAGATTTAACGGGCCTACCTTGATTGTGCTTTGGGGGAAACGGAAGGTAATGAGTTCTTTGGATTTTCCGTGAGTATCAAATATCTGCGCGCCGAATGGGGTGATGATACCCACTTCCAGCCCAGGTTGACCATCAAGTTGCCCAACTTTAATGTGTTCTATTCGGGAAAGGTTGATACCTAAGGGGCCGGCTTTCTGTTGGAAAAACTCGCTTTTTGCCAAACCTCCGGCACCTGTTAAAACCCTTGCTTCTTGAATTTCCGGCGGTATTGATTTGTCGGCGAAAGGCTCGCGCAACCTTTGGATAAAGAAATAGATGCCGACAGAAACCAGCACGAGAAACAAAGCGCAAAAGATACCGCTACCGATGAGAAACTTCTTTAGAGGCGTCATATTAGAGCTATATTAACACACCAAAGTATGCCTTACACAACATCTTATGCTTCTGCCAGACGGCGGTATAGTTCAATAAATTTTGTGTTGGGTGTGCGTCCGTCGGCGTTTTCGGATAGTTCGGGACGGATGGCGTTGGCGAAGTACATGGCGATTTCGCCTTTGCTTTTGGCTTTGACGAGGCCGCGATATTCGCAGTCGAAGAAGCCTTTGACGGCTTCATATGTGTCGGCGGAGATATTGACGCGGCCCGGCGTGCCGGAGGATTCGAGACGGCTGGCGGTGTTGACCGTATCGCCCCAAACATCGTAGGCGAATTTTTCCGTGCCGATAACGCCGGCCACAAGCGGGCCGGTATTGATGCCGATGCGGATTTCCCAAGCGGGGAGGCCCGTCGCCTCGCGTTGCGCGCGCAGTTCGCTCATGTAGTCGCGTAAGGCGAAGGCCGTCAACACGCAATCAACGTGATGCGTCAGGTTGGTTTTGGGGATGCCGCCGACGGCCATGTAAGCGTCGCCGATGGTCTTGATTTTCTCTAACCCGTGCTGTTTGGCGATGGCGTCAAAGCGTCCGAAACTTATTGATAGTTCGCTGATAAGCTCTTGCGGAGTAAGGTTTTCCGCCGTGTTCGTAAAACCCACAAAATCGGTGAACAACACCGATGCGCTCTCATACTCGCGCGGTTCTACGCGGTCATTGCGCTTTAATTCATCGGCCACGCTTTCCGGTAAGATGTTGAGCAATAAACGGTCAGATTTGCGCCGCTCCTGGTTCAGGTTTTGCGTTAGTATCAAGACCAGTAGGCCCGCGAAAAGCTGCACAAACAATAAGTTGGCGAATATATCGGAGAATCTTTCATCAGGCCGGGCGTACTGTTTAATCCACTGTGGCGCGGCCCGCTCAACTCCCAAAAACAGTGCCACGACCAGTGTAAATAGCACCATCGCCATGAGTTTGCGCCGCGCACCGTCAGCCAAAATGACCGCAATCACCAACGCCACGATGAAATAATAGTGCGCTCCACCCTGCGAACCTGCGTTGAACAGCGCGTTAGTAAAAAGAAAGACCAAGAGCAACGCCACGAAAGGCCAATAGAGTGGACGGTAGTAATTGTGAAACCGCGCCAGCCAGTAGAAAAAACCGAAGAGCAGCGCGGTGGTCAGGTGCAACACGGCGAGAAAATTCATCCCCGCCATGCCCAATTCGCCAAATGCGCCGCCGGTATTGGCGACGGCGTTAAGCAAACTAATGGTGTTAAAAAGGCGGTGTTCCAGCGAGTAATGGCGGGCGTTGCCGACCACTGCGTCCAACCATTGGCGGAGTTTTTCTTGCATAAATGCCAACCAGCACGGCATTGTAACACCGGAAACGCCCGTTGCAGACGATAATAATTGCATTTGCACCCTTTTGCGGCAAAAAAGAGTCTGGCGCGGAACGGCGTGCAGTGGTAAGATTTATGCCAGGCGTGTCAACAGCTAAACTTGGGTTGTTTTTTTGCGTAACAATTTCAGATACGCCCGTTAGTAACGCGAATAAAATAACCTAACCCAGCAACTATCTTGCAGAAACACGCACGCGCGTAAGTGTGCGATGTTTCACGCCCTTGACTAAGTGCGGGCTTCTGCAATGTGGGTCAACTTATTTTTGACCTGTTACTTAATGAGAAGATGAGTGATAATAAAAACGAATTCTGTCTGGTGGTTGAAGGTTCATATTTCAGCGAAAACGAAGCCGAACACGCGCTGCGCGACCCTTTTATCGAAGAATGGGTAGTGCAAACGGGCCGTTATCGCAGCCAAGACCTCGACAAAATCGAAGTTGTCCAGGGTATCGCGCTCAGTTTATTGAGTTTGACGATGGCGGACGATGGCGTCTTTGAAATCGTCAGCGCGGACGAAGCGCGTCCTTTCACCGAAGCGAAAGCCAAATTGGTCGCCGAAGTGCTGGAACGCCAGGGTATGTTCGATGAAGTGCGGGTAGAACCGTTTGCCTGATGCCGGACAGCTTTCTAAACGGACGAGTGCAAGTCGTCACGGGCGATTTACCCGCGCAGCGCGTGGACGCCATCGTCAACGCCGCCAATTGGACGTTGCTTGGCGGCGGCGGCGTGGATGGCGCGATTCACGACGCCGGCGGCCCGCAGATTTTGGCTGAATGTCAGGAAATCCGGCGCGCGCAGTATCCCCAAGGCTTGCCGACGGGCCAGGCGGTTATGACCAACGGCGGCAACTTGCCGGCGCGCTTCGTCATTCACACCGTCGGGCCTATTTACGGACGGCAGCCGGATTGTGAAAGCGAGTTGTTGGCTGATTGTTATCGCAATTGTCTGGCATTGGCGGTGACACAGGGCCTACAAACCATTGCTTTTCCTTCGATTTCCACCGGCGCGTTCGGCTATCCGGCTCATCTGGCGGCGGCGGTTGTGGCAGAAACAGTGACCGGCTTTCTGGCGCAAGACGCAACTCTCCACGAAATCCGTCTGGTTTTCTTCTCTCCCCGCGACACAAAAACTTTCCTCAAACACCAAACATTTCCCCGTAATTGAGCCTGTTTTTCTGTCAGGCAGTGTGCCCGCTTGACGTTTGCGGCATGGTGTTTTAGTTTGTTTGGTTTATAAACAAAGAGTATTGGCGTGTTTCGCTTCTGCCACGAAGTCATGCCGGACGCTTAATTCAGACAGGACGGATTCATGTTAAAAACTAGCTTTGAAAGTGCGGCGCAAGCCGTTGGCGGGCGTGTGTTGCCGGAGCCTTTGCAGGGGTTGGCAACGCTATCGGGAAATTATTGGTGGAGTTGGTCAGCGGAAGGGCCGGCCCTTTTTCGTGACCTTGACGCAGATTTGTGGGACAAACACGAACACAATCCGCGCCGCTTGTTGGCTGAAGTTTCCGAGTTTCGCCTTTCCCGAATGGCAACCGACCCCAACTATATTGCGCGGGTACAGGAACTGACCGCGCAATTTGAGAGCTACGTCAATGACGTGCGCCACTGGCAAAACAACCCGCAGATTACACACGAACGGCCCGTCGCCTATTTCTGCGCGGAGTTTGGCATCCATCATTCTTTGCCGCTCTATTCGGGCGGTTTGGGCATACTGGCCGGCGATCATCTGAAATCGGCCAGCGATTTGCGCCTGCCGCTTGTCGCCATTGGCTTGATGTACCGTTATGGCTACTTTCGCCAACGCCTGACCCGCGACGGCTGGCAAGAGGAGCATTACGGCGAATCCGACCCGGCGCATTTGCCCGTCCAGACGGTTTTGGATGAATCCGGCGAACCCCTGACAATTTCCGTGGAGATGCGCGGGCGTAATGTCCAGGCGCGGGTTTGGCGCGTGGATGTGGGCCGTGTTCCGCTCTATTTACTGGATACTTATATGTTCCAGGACAACGACGAAACGGATCGTTGGGTGACAGGCCATCTTTACGGCGGCGACCGCGAAACCCGCGTCGTACAGGAAATGTTGCTTGGCATCGGCGGCGTGCGTTTGTTACGCGCCCTCGGCATTGAGCCTTGCGTCTATCACTTAAACGAAGGCCACTCGGCCTTTCTCACGCTTGAACTGGCC